>NZ_JBEOVM010000004.1:0-205010 GCF_040295505.1 Streptomyces sp. NPDC002790
CACCTTGGGGAAGACCAGCGCAGCGGCCGTCCCGTAGATGCCGAAGTCGTAGAACTCGATGACGGTGCCGATGAAACTCGCGGTCGCGACGCGTCCCATGCCCGGAGGGGACTTCGTTTCGGCTTCCGGATCCGGTGCCTCCACCGGCCCGAGTGTCTGTTCCTGTGGGTGCGTCATTGCATCTCCCTGTTGGTGACGCGGCGTCGTCGCCGGGTCAGGGTGCGGCCGCATGCCGCGCACGCTCTGCCGAGCGTCGGTCGGGAATCCCGCGGGTCGTGACCCTTCACTGACCACGAGAGTTCTGATATACGAACCAGAGGGCGTATCTGCGATTGACCGTATGGTTCGACCTGGGGTGTGTCAACGCTTGTGCGCGCGGGTTTTCCGTTGCGTAGCGGCAGGTTCGGCGTTGACAGTGCACGGTGGCGCCCATAGTCTCGCGACTGTAAATACGTACCATGGTTCGGATTTATGAACTCTCTGCTCGGAATGGGCGGCGCCTGAGCGGCCGCACAGAAGAAGGAGCTGAACCGTCATGACCCTTGACGCACGCATCGCGGTCCTTCCGCCCGGACAGCGGCGGCTGGAGATCCGGGACGTCACACTGGACGCGCTGGGGCCGTACGAAGTCGCGGTCGAGCAGCGGGCGTTCGGGGTCTGCCACAGTCAGCTGGACCGGATCTACGACGACTCACGAACCGAGCCGATGTTGCTCGGACACGAATCGATCGGCACGGTGGCGGCCGTGGGTGACCAGGTGCACTACGTGGCGCCCGGCGACGAGGTGCTGGTCACCTGGATTCCCCGGTCGCCGCTCGACGGCCGCCCACCCGTGCCCTCGCAGCTCGCCTTCGCCGGCGGGGACGTGGCCAAGACACACAACACGTTCACCTGGGGCACGCACGCCGTGGTCGACGAGCAGTATGTGGTCAAGGCGCCGAACGGCACGCCCGAGGACCTGGGATCGATCATCGGCTGCGCACTGATGACCGGGGCCGGAGCCGTCATGAACAGCGCCGAGGTCCGCCCGGGGCAGAGCGTCGCCATCTGGGGCGCCGGAGGTGTGGGGCTCTGTGCGATCGCCGGTGCCGCCATCCTGGGCGCCACACCGGTCATCGCCGTCGATGTCGACGACGACAAACTGAAGCTGGCGCGACAGTTCGGTGCGACGGAGGTGATCAACGCCAAGAAGACCGACGCGGTCGCGGCCATCCGCGCCCTCACCCCGCACGACGACGGCACACAGGGCGTCGACTATGCCTTCGACTGCACCGGCGTCGGCACGAACATCCCGGTGAGCCTCGCCTCCGTACGCCCCGGCATCCGGGGCGCAGGCATCCGTGGCGGCGCGGACGTCCTCGTGGGTATCCCGCGGGCCCCCTTCCCGCTGAACAGCATGGACCTGCTGAACGGGGAGAAGAGCCTGCTCGGCTGTGTAGGCGGCAGTTGTGCCCCGGCGCGCGACTTCGAGACCTTCGTCGACTGGACCCGTGACGGACGCTTCGACCCGAGCGCCCTGGTCACCGACCGGTTCACGCTGGACGAACTGAACGACGCCGTCGAGGCACTGCACGGCGGCCAGGTCCGCGGTCGCGCCGTTGTCGAACTCGGGGGCTGAGCCGATGAGCCAGGACTTGGGAGCCGCCCCTCAACTCCGCCATGCCGCAACGGCGTTCCGCACCTTCGCCGGTGAGGATGCTCTGGCCGCACTTCCCCGTGAACTCGACCGACACGGTGCGCGACGCGCGGTCATCGTGTGCGGGCCCTCGATCGTCAAGCACGCCGACGCCCTCGGCCGGGTCAGACACGTCCTGGGTGAGTACCTGGTGGGGCAGTTCGACGGCGTCGCCGAGCACAGTCCACTGCCTGTCGTGCGCCAGGCCCGGGACTTCCTCGCCGAGCACGACGCGGACGCCGTGATCGCTGTCGGCGGTGGCTCCGCGGTGGTCACCGCGCGGGCTGCGACCGTCCTGCTCGCCGAGAACCGGGACATCCGCGAACTGTGCACCCGGCGCGACAGGGGCGGCAGGCTGGTCAGCCCGCGCCTGACCGCGCCGAAGCTGCCCCAGTGGGTGGTGCCGAGCACCCCGACGACCGCGTACGCCAAGGCGGGAAGCGCGGTACGCGACCCCGACACCGGAGAGCGCCTCGCCCTGTACGACCCGAAGACCCGGGCGCAAGGCGTGGTGTTGGATCCGGCGATGGCGCTCACCGCACCGTCACGACTCGTTCGGGCGGCCGCGCTGAACGTGTACTCCATGGCTGTGGAGGGCCTCCAGTCGCGACAGGTCGATCCCTTGGCCGATGCGCAGCTGGCGCACGCCCTGCGCACGGTGGTGGCGTGGCTCCCGCAGTTGCGCACCGATCCGGACAGCGCCCGGCCGCGCCTGCAACTCATGCTGGCCGCCCTGATGAGCGGCCAGGGCAGCGACCACACCGACGGGGGCCTGGCACGGGCACTCTCGCACACCCTCGGGCCTCGCTCGGCCGCGGCCAACGGCGTCGTGGAGGCCCTCCTGCTGCCGCACGTCATCCGGTTCAACGGCGGCGCGATCGCTCCACGGATCGTCCAACTTGCAGAAATCCTCGGTCTCTCCGACCACACGCCGGACGCGGTGATCGGGAAGATCCAGCGGCAGTTGGAGGTGTTCGACGTTCCCGGGCGGCTGAGGGACGTCGGTGTCTCGCAACCGGATCTGGTCGAGTCGGTGGACCACGCCCTCGACGACTGGATCCTCACCTCGGCGCCGCGGGTCCCTGACCGGGTCCAAGCCCTCTCAGTGCTGTCCAACGCCTGGTAACAGCACCCGCCCATCAGTCTGTATGGAGGACCACATGAACCCGACGCCACCCGTATGGGGCGAAGAAATCGGTGTCGAGACGGTGCGGGGCACCGCCTTCCGCACGTACAAGGACCGCCCGCGCAGCATCGCGGGTCTGCTGGCCTTCGCCGATCGGTGGGGCGAGCGGGCGCACATCGCGCAAGGCGCCGAGGTCGTCACCTTCGCGGGTCTGCGCGACGCGGTCGCCGCCAAGGCGGCCGAACTCCAGAGCATTGCCCTGGGACGTGGCGACCAGGTCCTTCTGCTCGGCTGGAACAGCCCGGAGTGGATCATCAACTTCTGGGCCTGCGTCGAGGTCGGCGCGGTGCCGGTGCTCGCCAACGCCTGGTGGGGGAAGGCCGAACTCGCCGATGCTCTGGCGCTGTTGAGCCCCAAGCTGGTCCTGGCCGACGCGCGGGGCGCGGCGAATCTCCCGGCTGACGCCCCGACCGGGCGCTGGGCATGCGATGACCCGGCCACGGCCCCCCGGATCGCGCTCCCCGTCGAAAGCGGTGATGAGGACGAGGACGCGCCGGCCGTCGTCGTCTTCACCTCCGGAACGTCCGGCCGCCCCAAGGCGGTGGTGCTCTCGCATCGCTCGCTCCTGGCCGGACTGCACATGCTGCTGCACATCACGCGCCGGCTCCCGCACCAGGTCGTCGCGTCGACGGGGGACGCGGGCCTGCACACCGGGCCGATGTTCCACATCGGTGGTGTCCAGACACTCATCCGTGCCATCACAGTCGGTGACACCCTGGTCATGCCGTCCGGCAAGTTCGACGCGGGGGAGGCGCTGCGGCTCGTCGAGGAGTGGGGGATCAGCCGCTGGAGCGCCGTGCCGACGATGGTTGCCCGCGTCCTCGAGCACCCCGACGTACACAGCCGGGACCTGACGTCGCTGCGCTCGATCACGGTCGGCGGAGCCCCGGTGCACGGCGAGTTCCTGGACCGACTGCGAGCCGGACTGCCCGGTGTCGAACCGAGGGTGCCCACGGGCTACGGCCTCACCGAGAACGGCGGTCAGGCCACCGCGGCATCCGGCAAGGACACCACACGACTGCCTGGAACCAGCGGACGACCCCTGCCGTGCGTCGAGTTGAAGATTCTGGAATCCGCTGACGTCGGGGACGGCGAGATCCTGGTGAAGAGCCCCACTCAGATGGTCGGGTACTTCGGCCTGGACGAGTCACCCATCGACAGCGACGGCTGGCTGCACACCGGCGACCTCGGGCACATCGACGACGACGGCTACCTGTGGATCACGGGACGGGCCAAGGACATGATTATCCGCGGCGGCGAGAACATCGCCCCGGCCGCCGTCGAGGAGGCGCTCGCGGGGGTCCCCGGGGTGGTCGAATCCGCCGTGTTCGGAGTCCCGCACCCCGACCTCGGCGAAGAAGTGATGGCCGTGATCGCCATCGAGAACGGCCTGACGGAGCAGCGGCTGCGCGAGGAACTCCGCTCACGGCTCTCGTCCTTCGCCGTCCCGACCCGGTGGGATCTACGGGAAGAGACGCTGCCGACCAACCACTCCGGCAAGATCGACAAGAAGTCGCTCGCGGAAGAGGCCCGCGCGGCACTGACTGTGAAGGCAGGGGACGGATCATGAACGACATCGTGCGCGAGCAAGTGGCCGACCGGGTGGCCCTGTTGGAGCTGAACCGACCGCCCCACAACTTCGTCGACGAGAAGTCACTGACCGAACTGGCCGACGCGCTCCTGGCCTACGACGATGACGACGACGTCTCGTGCATCGTCCTGGCCGCCCAGGGCAAGCACTTCTGCGCGGGTGTCGACCTGCGCGGCATCGGAGCCGGGGGGATCCGCCGGTTCTACCGGCAGGCCCTGCGGATCTTCTCCGGGCGCAAGCCGGTCGTCGCCGCCCTGCACGGCGCCACGGTCGGCGGCGGACTCGGCCTCGCCATGGCCGCGGACTTCCGGGTCGCGGCCCCGAATGCCCGCCTGACCGCCAACTTCGCCCGGCTCGGTTTCCACCACGGCTTCGGCCTGAGCGTGACCCTGCCGAGGACTCTCGGCCAGCAGCGTGCGCTGGAACTGCTCTACACCGGGCGTTCCGTCAACGGCGAGGAAGCCGCCGGGCTGGGGCTGGTCGACCGGGTCGCCGATGATCCGCGCACCGAGGCCATCGACTTCGCCACGCAGATCGCAGCCTCCGCGCCCCTGTCGCTGCCGGCGATCCGGGCCACGATGCGTCGTGCAATGGTGGCCGAGGTGTCGGCGGCCCTCGACATCGAGGCGAACGCCCAGGCCGCACTGCTGGGGACGGCGGACTTCGCCGAAGGGATCGCCGCCTCCGTCGAGAAGCGGCAGCCGCACTTTACGAGTTCGTAATTATGAATTCCAGGTCGAGTTCCACTACATTTGGACGCGTGACAGACACGTCTTCAGCTCCCGACGCTTCCGACGACACCGGCCCCAAGAACCACCGGACCATCGACCGGGTGACCCAGATCCTGGAAGAGGTCGTCTATCACCCGGGCATCGGCTTCGCCGAGATCGCCCGGGCGCTGGGCGCCCCGAAGAGCTCGGTGCACGGCTTCATCCGGGGCCTGCAGGCCAAGGGGTGGCTGTACGAGGACAACCGCCGCTTCTACCTCGGCCCGGCGGTGTACGGCCTCACCCTGGCCAGCGGTCACATCCGCGCAGGGCAGGTGACACAAGCGGATCTGGACGCCCTGCACGAGGCGACCGGCCTCACCGTCTTCCTGGGCGTCGAGGCCGGCGATCACCTCATCTACATCGGCGAGTCGGGCACGGACGCGCTGACCGGATTCGCCGCCCGTAGCAACATTCGGCGGGCTCTCCTCAACACCGCCGGCGGCAAAGCCCTGTTGGTGGCACGCCCCGATGTCGAGCGTGAGTCCTATCTGCGGCGACAGCAGGCGGAGAACCCGGAACTCGTCTCGGAATTCCTCGCCGAGTTGGCCGACATCAGCAAGAGCCGAGTGGCCAAGAACTTTCGCCACCACGGTGCGCAGCAAGCCCTCGCCGCCGTTGTACGCAATCAGACGGGGGAGAGTGTCGGCGCGGCGATCCTCATCGGCCAGGCCTCCGCGATGAAGTCCCGCGAGGCGAAGCTGCGCAAGACGCTCCTCAAGCATGTCGACTCCTGGGGGTCGCACAAGGTGTCGGCCAGGGAACCGATCTGACCCGGGTGCGGCCTTCGACCCCGACCGTGTGAGCAATCCCGGTCGGGGTCGATTTGCACTGGTGGGTGTATCCGTCAATCGCCGAATGTGAGCACGAGTCGGCCCCGGGTGCCGCCTCGTGCCAGGCGACGGTGTGCCTCGGCGGCCTCGGCTGCCGGGTAGGTATCGGCCACCCGGGGTGTCACCTTGCCCGCCTCGACCAGCTCGCGCAGCCGGTCCAACTTGGGCCAGTCACGCACATAGTGGCGGACTCGCACTGGATGGAAGGTCACACCGTTAACCGGCTCTCCCACATAGTGGCGCACCGTGACCAGCCGTCCGCCCGGGCGCACCGCGCCGACCACTTTCTCGTTCAGTATCGCGCCGTCGGCAAGCCCGTCGACTCCTCCCGGCGTCGCAGTCAGGAAGTGGGCGGCCACGTCGTCGCCGCGCGGCACGACGACGTCGGCGCCGAGCTGTTCGACCAGTTCCCGGTCTTTGTCCGCGGCATCGGCCACCATCCGTAGCCCTTCCGCCCTCGCCAGCTGAATCACGTATCCGCCGTACATGCCGGCGGCACCGGTCACCGCGACGGTCTGCCCAGGTGTCAACTCCAGCTCGTCCAGGGTGATTGGCTGGGTCGACCCGGCGATGTCGTCCACACCCGCGGGCGTCCGGGTCACGGAGTCGGCGGGCAGCGTGATCTGCTCCGAGTAGGCGCCGTGCGAGCCGAGTGGAAAGACGATGCCCATCACGTGGTCGTCCACTGACAGGCCGGTGTCGGTGCCGGGGCCGATCTCCTCCAACACCCCGGCCAGTTCCATGCCGGGTACGTATGGCATCTCTTGGTCCCGCATCTCGTCCGCGCGCACCGGACCGGCGCGATGTGTCGGTGGGACTGACGGCGGCGGCGCGTACCCGAATCCGCACCTCCCCAGGGGCGGGTGCCGGGTCGGGCAACTCGACCTGGTGCAGCACCTCCGGGCCACCGAATTTGACATGACCGATCGCTTTCATGTCTTCCTCCTTGTAGCACTTCGCATGTGTGAGCAGCCCCCGGGAATGCGTTTGCTCGCCGCCCCACTGCCCTGTGACCTACACCTCGGTGTCGATGGGGGAGACCCGGTTCGGAGAGGAGTTCGAGGACGGCCGGTATGAATCCGGCTGGGGAGAGCGGTAGTTCGGGTCCGAGGTTTGCATCGACGGGCCACGGGGGAGCACGACCGCCGCTACGACGCCGAGGAACGACGCCGCCGCGGTGACGAGGAAGGCCGTCGTGTACGCGGTGCCGTCGGGAGTGCCGCCGGAAGACGGCGTGTAGGTGAGCATGATCGCCGAGATCGCGGCGCTGCCGACGGAGCCGCCGACCGTGCGCAGTACCTGGTTGAAGCTCGTCGCGCTGCCGGTCTCGGACGGCGGGACGTGGCGAACGATCAGGATGGGCATCACCGCGTACGCGGCACCCACACCGGTGCCGAGCAGGAACGTGCCGATGACGAGGACGGCGACGTGCTCGCGCCACAGGGCGAGCAGTAGCAGGTCGACGCAGACGACCAGCGCGCCCAGCGGCAGCACACGGTAGAGCCCGATGCGTGACACCAGTGCCGAAGCGGCCCGGTTGGCGGTGATGCTCCCCAGGGACATCGGCATCAGGACGAGTCCGGTGGCGGTGAGCGAGAGATGGAAACCGTAACCGGCCTCGGTGGGAACCTGTGTGAAGAGGTTGATCAGCGACAGGACCCCGTACATGCCGATGCCCATGAGCAGCGCGGTCGTGTTGGCCGCCAGGACCGCACGGTTGCGCAGCAGCCGGATGTCGACCAGCGGGTGCCGGGCGTGCAGCGCCTGCACGATCCACAAGGCGAGGACCACGGCGCCGGCGCCGAAGCAGCTTAGCGTTGCAGCTGATGTCACTCCCCAGGCCTCTCCCTGACTCAGTGCCAGCAGGATCGCGGCCAGGCCCGTGCACAGCAGAGTAGCCCCGATGATGTCGAGGGGACGCTGGGGGACCGAGGAGCCGGCTGGTGTCACGCGGGTGACCACGATGAGCGCGGCGGCGCTGAGCAGCGCTGCGAACCAGAATCCCGCTCGATAGTCGAGGTGTTGGGCGATCAGGCCCGTCACGGGGTAGCCGAGGCCCGCGCCGACCGACGTCGTGATGGAGAGCGCCGCGATTCCCGAGCGCATCCGTGACTCCGGGAGATGGTCCCGGGCCACGGCGATGGTCAGCGGCATCAGTCCCATGCCGAGGCCTTGCAGCGCGCGTCCCGCCAGCAGTAGACCGAACGACGGGGCAAGCGCCGCCAGAACGCTCCCGGCGAACACGCTCACGAGCGTTCCTTGAATGGCACCCTTCCGGCGCGGGCCGTCCCCAAGGCGGCCGAGGATGGGACCGGCGATCGCCCCAGCGAGCAATGTCGCGGTCAGAACCCACTGGGCGGCGCTCAGTGACACCTGTTGCTCACGGGCGATGGTCGGGACCATGGGGGCGCCCAATGTGCTGATCACAGAGACTGAGAGTGCCGTGAACATCAACGAGGCCAGGAGGGTGCGTGGTTGAGATTCCTTGCCCTGGCGCGTCTTCTTGTGGAACCCGGTCATGCTGCGGGCGTTCCTTCCATCGCTGGACGTCATCACCGATCAGCCCGGTGCGTATTTGAGAATGTTAGTTCGTGAATACGAACTCGACATTAGCATGTGCGGGGAGGGTGGCTTCATGGAGGGGTTGCGGAACGGCGCTTGTGCGCGTTGACCATGAGTGTGGGCGCCACCTATCGTGAACGTGCGTAATAGCGATTGTATATTCGGTATCGCGAACTGTGAGGTGTGATGCCAACGTCGGCGCAGGATGACATCGCCGAGGCGTACCGACGCCCCGAGGAACGGCCCACGCGACGGATCGAAGGATTCGCCGTCGCGGGCGGGGTCTGGGCGACGGCGGTGCCGTTTCCCAGCCCGCTGGCCTACTCGTACTCCTACGCGCTGCGCTATCCGGACGGGATCGTCGTCGTCGATCTCGGCTGGGACTCGGATGTGGCGTGGCATTCCCTTCTCGCCGGGCTCGAGCGCGCTGGTGCGAGCCTGGACGAGGTGAAGGGTGTCGTAGCTACGCATGCCCATCCCGACCACTACGGGCTCGCTTCCCGGATCCGGGAACGGACGTCGGCATGGATCGGGACGCACCTGGGCGAGCGCACGCAGATCCAGGTCGATGCAGAGGAGCGACGAGCCCGGCGGGCGGAGATCGCGGACTGGCTGCAGGAGTGCGGTGTACCCGGGCCCCTGCTCGCCGAACTGGATGGTGAACTTCGGGCACTCGACGCGGTGTTGCCCACGACGGCGCCGGACGTGGAGCTCCAGGAGGGTGTGCCGGTTCCCGGGACTGAGGGGGCCCTGATCCCCGTGCACACCCCTGGCCACACCGCGGGACATCTGTGCTTCCACGAGCGTGACCGGAACCTGCTGCTGACGGGTGACCACATCCTCCCGAAGGTGACACCGAACGTCGCGCGTCGGCCCGGTTCGGACCCCGATCCGTTGCGGGACTTCTTGGGCTCTCTGGGGCGTCTGGGATCTATTCGGGATCACACGCTGGTGCTCCCCGGCCACGAGTGGCCCTTCGACCGGCTGTCTGGTCGACTCGACTTCTTGCGGCAGCACCACGACGAGCGACTGGCGGAGATCGAGCGCGCCGTCGCGCTTGGACATGACACGGTGTGGAAGGTGGCGGAGTCGGTTTCCTGGGCACGGGACTTCGCCACGTTCACGCCACGCTCGCTGCGCTCCGCGCTCGCCGAGACCTCGGCGCACCTGCGGCGGCTGGGCGAACTCGGACGGATCAGGTGCGTCGGGGCCAGGCCGGAGCGTTGGGCTGCCGCCATGGTCGGCCGCTCGTAGGCGTGGTCCGTGCGGCCCGTGCACGGCGGTCAGATGACTCCGGTGTCACGTAGCGCGGTGATGCGGTCGGTGGACAGTCCGAGTTCTTCGGTGAGGACTTGGTCGGTGTGTTCGCCGAGGCCGCCGGGCCGGGTTGGTTCGACCATGGGGGAGTCGGAGAGAAAGAGGGGGCTGCCGAGGGTCATGAAGGAGCCTTGTTCGTCCTCGACGGTGCGCAGGACGCCGCGAGCCTGGACGTGCGGGTCGTCCAGGAGCTCCGGCAGAGTCACCACCGGCGCACACGGAATCTTGAGGTCGCCGAGCAGTCGCGTGAGGTCGTTCTTGGTGTGCGTGAGGGTCCAGCGCTCCACGATCTCGTCGAGGTCGTCCATGTGTGCGGCGCGGTCGGTCATGGTGGCGAACCGTGGGTCGTCGGCGGCTGGGTCGTTCAACTGCGCGCGCAGGCGCTGCCAGTGTGCCTCGGTGGGACACAGTAGGGCGACCCAACCGTCGGCCGTCCGGTAGGCGTTGTAGGGGGCGACGGCCATGGCCCCGTGGCGGTTGCCGGTGCGTTCGAAGGTGGTGTTCTTGCTGAGCAGTCCGGCGATATTGGATGTCAGGGACGGGACGACCGCATCCTGGAGGGCCACCTCGACGTGCTGCCCGCGTCCCGTGGTCGTTCGCTGGACGAGTGCCGCGAGCACCCCTGCGAGTGCGTGGGTGCCTGCCACGAAATCGACGATCGAGGGTCCGGTGCGTACGGGGCACCGTCTTGGAAGCCTGTGGTGGACATGATGGCGCTACGTGCCTGGATGGTGAGGTCCATGGCGGATTCGCCTGCGTAGGGGCCGAAGGAGCCGAAGCCGGTGCCCGTGGCCATGATCAAGCGGGGGTTGATCTCGCTGAGCTGGTCGTAGCCGAGGCCGAAGCGGTCCATGGCGCCGGGTGAGAGGTTTTGTACGAGGACGTCGGCGCCTTTGACGAGGTCGCGCAGGATGTCGGCGCCGTCGGGCTTGGTGAGGTCGAGACGGATGGTGCGCTTGCCGGAGTTCAGGAAGCGGAACTGGATGGGGTAACCGTCGTCATCGACGGTCGGCAGTCGCCGGTAGGGGTCGCCCTGAGGGGCTTCGACCTTGATGACATCGGCGCCGAGGCGGGCCATCAGCATGGTGCAGTACGGGGCGAAGTAGAACTGTCCGACACAGATCACCTTCACGCCTTCGAGGGCGGTCATGCACAGCCTCCGTCACATCGGGCGTAAGCGCGATGGCTTGCGCGTGGGTGATGCGGGCCGGCGGATCAGTCGGCCGGCGGGCTAGCGGATCACATGCGCGCGGTCCAGCGTGCGCAGTTCTTCCGCCGTGAAACCCCAGTCGGCGAGCGCCTTGTGGGTGTGTTCTCCGGGAGCCGGCGGGCCGGTCCTGAGTGTGGGCCGGGTCCGGCCGAACCGCGGGGCGGGGGCGGGTTGCGGTATGCCGCCGAGCTTCGGAAACCCGTCGCGCGCCTCGTGGTGCGGATGGCCGGCGACTTCACCGAGGCCGAGGACCGGAGAGAAGCAGCCGTCCACGTCAGCGAGCAGCGCGGTCCACTCCTCCCGGTTCCGGGTGGCGAACACCTCCTCCAGCCTGCGCCGGGTTTCGGGCCACTCGGTGCGGTCGACCGGCGAGACCGGAACGGTGATGCCGTCGCGGTTCAGGCCGATGGCGTCGAACAGTGCCTCCTGGAACTTCGGCTCGATCGCGCCGATGGCGATGTACCGGTGGTCCTTGGTCTCGTACACGTTGTAGAACGGCGCGCCGGAGTCGACGTAGTTCGTGCCGCGTTCGTCGTTCCAGGTACCCATCATTCGGCGGCCATGGAAGAGCGTCATCAGCAGCGACGCCCCGTCGATCATGGCGGCGTCGACGACCTGGCCCTGGCCGGAGACGCGTGCCTCAAGCAGGGCGCAGACGATTCCGAAGGCCAGCATCATGCCGCCGCCTGCGTAGTCGCCGATCAAGTTGAGTGGGATCGCAGGTGGCCCCCCTGCGTGCCCGATGGGGTCCAACGCCCCAGCCAATGCGATGTAGTTGATGTCGTGCCCGGCGGTGTGTGCCAGCGGGCCCGACTGGCCCCAGCCGGTCCCGCGCCCGTAGACGATCCGCGGATTGCGCTCCAGGCATGCGTCCGGGCCGATGCCGAGGCGTTCGGCGACGCCGGGCCGGTACCCCTCGTAGATCGCGTCCGCCTGCTCGACGAGCCGCAGCACGGTCTCTGTTCCCTGCTCGTGCTTGAGGTCCACGATCACGGAGCGCCGCCCGCGGTTGTACAGCTCCAAGCGGTGGTCGGGTGCCTGCGGCCGGGGTGGCGGATTCGGCCGATCCACCCTGAGGACCTCGGCGCCCATGTCGGACAGCAGCATGCCGGCGAAGGGGCCTGGCCCGCGTCCGGCGATCTCGATGACCCGGAGGCCGGTGAGCGGGCCGGAATCCATCCCGTACTCCTCCACGATCGACCAAGGCCGTATATGCGACCACTGGGACGTCATTACGGCGCAGCGTAAGTTGGACCCGGCTGGGGCTGTCAATGGGGCCGGAGCGTTTTCCGGTGTTGTCGGCCGGGCGTTCCTCGGACAACCCATTGACCTGGTGTGGCGGCCAGCTGTAGCTTCTCAATCGTAATAAGGGACACTGGTTCGTATATGCGATCACCGACGATGCGCGTTGCAACGGCCTCGGTGGTGCTCGCGCGAGGGAGAGAGTCGTGATCGAGCGGGACGCGATCTTCATCGACGGCAAGTGGGTCGAGTCGGCGGGCACCGGGGTGCTCACCGTCGTCAACCCGGCGACCGAGGAGCCGATCGCTACGGTGCCACGGGGCCACACCACCGACGTCGACCGTGCGGCGCAGGCCGCCGCCAAGGCGTTCGAGACCTGGTCGCGTACCTCGCTGGAGGAGCGGACCGCGGTGATTACCCGCATCGCCGACATCCTTGAAGCGAAGGCCGAGGAGCTGGCGCGGTCGACCGTACGGGAGATCGGCACGCCGATCGCGCTGGCGCGCAGTTCGCATGTCGCCACGCCCATCAACGACTTGCGCATCGCGGCGGCGGCCATCAAGGACGTCCTCTGGGAGGAGCGCTTCGACAACACCATCGTCCGGCGCATCCCGGCGGGTGTGGCCGGAGCGATCACCCCGTGGAACGGTCCCATGCGGATGATCACGCTGAAGGCGGGCGCCGCCCTCGCGGCGGGCTGCACCATGGTGCTCAAGGGGACTGAGGTCGCGCCGCTGAGCTCGTTCGTCTTCGCCGAGGCGGCCGCCGAAGCAGGCCTGCCGGACGGTGTGTTCAATGTCGTCAGTGGCCCTGGCCCGGAGATCGGTGAAGCGATCGCGACCCACCCGCTGATCGACCTCGTCTCGCTCACGGGCTCGGTGCGCGCCGGTAGCCGCGTGATGGAGCTCGCCTCCCGGTCCGTCAAGCGCGTGGCCCTTGAGCTCGGCGGCAAGTCCGCCAACATCATCCTTGAGGATGCCAACCTGGAGAAGGCGATCACGGACGGGCTCACCGACGCCTTCCGCAACGCGGGCCAGGTCTGCGGCGGCCTCTCGCGCACGCTCGTGCCACGCTCGCGCCTCGCCGAGGCCGAGGAGATCGCCGCGGCCAAGGCCGCGACGTTCGTCATGGGCGACCCCTTCGACGAGGCGACGACCCTCGGCCCCGTGGTCTCCGACGCCCAGCGCGAGCGCGTCCGCGGCTACATCCGGACGGGCATCGACGAGGGGATGAAGCTGGTCACCGGCGGCCCCGAGGCACCCGACCACCTCGACCGCGGCTACTACGTGCGGCCGACCGTCTTCAGCGGCACCAACCAGGACACGCTGGCGCGGCAGGAGGTCTTCGGCCCCGTAAACGTCATCATCCCGTACGAGGACGCGGACGACGCTGTCGCGATCGCAAACGACTCCGACTACGGCCTCGCGGGCGGCGTCTGGTCCGCCGACCCCGAGCGGGCCCGCGGGATCGGACGACGCATCCGCACCGGACGCGTGCGCATCAATGGCGCCCCCATCGACATGCGCGCTCCGCACGGTGGTCTCAAACTCTCGGGCGTCGGCCGCGAGATGGGCCGGTACGGCATCGAGGAGTACCTCGAGTACCAGTCCCTCATCAGCTGAAAACCCATGAGCACGGACCAACATCCTTGAAAGGAGCGAGTGTTGATAACCGCACAGGCCCGGGCCATGGCCGGTCCGAGCGACCCGTTCAGCACTGTCACCATCGAGCGCCGTGACGTCGGTCCGACGGACGTCCTCATCGACATCGCCTACGCCGGT
The DNA here is from genome assembly GCF_040295505.1 of Streptomyces sp. NPDC002790. Classification (NCBI taxonomy): domain Bacteria; kingdom Bacillati; phylum Actinomycetota; class Actinomycetes; order Kitasatosporales; family Streptomycetaceae; genus Streptomyces; species Streptomyces sp. NPDC002790. Next base: position 14,165 of record NZ_JBEOVM010000004.1, read on the forward strand.
GTCTGTCACAGCGACGTCCACCATGCCCGCGCCGAGTTCGGGCACACCCGCTACCCGATCGTCCCGGGCCACGAGATCGCCGGGATCGTCCGCGAAATCGGCGCCGAGGTCACCGGACTTGCCATCGGCGACCATGTCGGCATCGGTTGCCTGGTCGACTCCTGTCGGGAGTGCGCGGTGTGCCGGGCGGGCCAGGAGTCGTACTGCCGCCGCGGCAAGGTGCTGACCTACAACGGGGTCGGCCGGGACGGTCAGGTCACGCTCGGCGGATACAGCGAACGCACCGTGGCCGATCAGCGATTCGTTGCCCGCATCCCGGACTCACTGCCGCTGAAGGCCGCCGCACCTCTGATGTGTGCCGGCATCACGATGTACCAGCCGTTGCGTTTGTGGGGCGCGGGGCCCGGCAAGCGGGTCGGCATCCTGGGCTTCGGCGGGCTCGGCCACATCGGAGTACAGATCTCGCACGCCCTCGGCGCGCACACGACGGTCCTCGAACTCACGGAGGACCGGCGCGCCGACGCCGAACGGCTCGGTGCGGACGCATTCCGTACGACCGGTGACCTGGCGGCGATGAAGGACTCGTTCGACCTCATCGTGTCGACGGTCCCCTCGAACTTCGACCTCACCGCCCACCTCGATCTGCTCGACTTCGACGGTACGTTCGTCAACCTCGGTGTCCCCGAGGAGCCGCTGCGGATCGACCCGTACACCCTGCTGACCAACCGGCGGAAGCTGGTCGGCTCGATGAGCGGTGGCATGCCCGAGACGCAGGAGATGCTCAACTTCTGCGCCGAGCACGGGATCACGGCCCAGGTGGAGGTGATCGCGGCGAAGGAACTGGATACGGCGTACGACCGGCTGACGGCGGGCGACGTGCGGTACCGGTTCGTGCTCGACACCGCGACGATCGCCGCGACCTGACCGTTGTGACACCAATGGCGACCGGCCCGGCACACCTCGTGAGGGGTGTGCCGGGCCGGCTGTCGTTCGGGGTACTACTTGTCCCGCTCGGCGGCGAGCTTGTCGATCAGTGTGTCGGCGTAGCGGACGAGAAGCGCGGAGGTCGCCGGGTCGGCCCGGCCCTCGTGGGGCATTCGGGACGTCTCCTCGCGGTACTTGCGTACAAGTCCGACGGCCTTGGTGAACGCCTCCCGCCGGACAGCGCGATCTCCGTGCCGGTGCGCTGTGTAGCCCTCTGCAGCAGCGGTGACAGCGCGGTCGAGAGTGGCGAGCAATGGCGCACCGTTGCGGAAGTAGTAGAGCTGCGTGTGGTCGCGGAGGATACTGATCGAGGGATTGGTCGTGAAGTCCCCGATACTGGTGATCAGTGGTCCGGTGGCCAGGCCGGTGCCGACGATCGACGCCCGGACCTGTTCCGCGAGAACAGTCGCGTCCTCCTTCAGCAGGAAACCGTCCCTGACGTTGCGGAGCAGTCCCTTCACGACGGCAGCGACGTAGTCGTCGTGAGCCGGGTAGAGCTTCCGCAATGTCGCATCGTCGAACGGGACATGAGTTCCGACCAAGTGATTGGCGCAGGATGTGGTGCCCCGGTCCGTCGCCACCGGCACGTCGAAGGTGGCCAGGCGGATCCCGCCCAGGCCGTTCGCGTGCTCGTCGCGGACCAGGCCCGGGGGAGTGGTGGTGAACTCGGGCAGCGGTGAGTGGGCGGGTGGCACTCCGTCGGTGATCCAGCGGACCATCGCGGCCATGGCGGCGGAAACGACGTGATGGGACTGGACACGGCTCAGACCCGGCAGATCGCAGTCGGCTGGCGCGGGCTGCTGGTCGCCGAGGTCGCGGGCCGTGGTTGCCGCGCCCGCGAGGCTGCTTTGGAGGTCGCCGTGGGTGGTGCCCGACATCCACCAGGTACGGAACCGGTCGGTGTCCGGCTGGCGGGCGGTGTTCTGTGTCCACTCGTCGTACATGCCGACGAAGTCGGTCTCGGACAGGACCTTCATCACCGGGATGTCCAGAGCGGGGCGCACCTGGCGGCCGGCGATGAGCGGCATCACTCCATCAGCGATCGGGGCCCGGGGATGCACGGCGTTGAGGTACACACCGAGATGTACGGCGGAGCGGGAATGGCCGCCGGCGATGACATGCCGCACCGGCATGGTGCCCATGACACGTGGGACGGCCTTCACCGCCTTCATGGCCTGCGCGAAGATGTCGTACGAGAGTTGGTCGTCATGACGGATCGGGTCGACCTCCGTCGCACCGCTGATCAGGACGAGCGGGATGTCGAGCGACGCGTACCGCTCCGGGCTCCAGTGTTTGAGGCCGTGCGGGTCCGCGTGCACGCCCCACTGGTTCGCCGCGACCCCCACGTAGCCGTAGCCCTCGCGGATGAGGAACTCGTGGTTGCGCTGCCACCAGATCGGCACCTCGTAATTGGCGGTGGTGTTGGTCCACTCGACGAACACGGTGCCGTTGAACTTGGCGGGGTCGGCGGGGCGGTGGATCACCATCCGGGTCGTGTACGGATGCGTCGACACCACTCTGTCGGCGGTGGGCAGGGGCGGGTCGTTCTTGACTGTCGGGACCGGGAGGTCGTACGAGTTCGCCGAACCCGAGAAGAAGAACTCCTCCAGTACGTACCCGCGCCCCGCCAGGTCGACATCAGTCGCCAAGAAAGGGTAGTTGCGTCCGGGGCTGCCCGGAGCGTCAAAGGGGATGGGGCCCTTCACCGAGGGCGTGAGTACCCTCGCCCCGCGTCTGTGGGCGCTGGGACCGTCGGCGACGGCCACCGACGCTACCGACAGGGGCACGCCCAGGGCCGCGAAGGCCATTCCCGACGAGGCCATGAGGACGGAGCGCCGGGAGTGCGTCGGGTGCGGGCCTGCTGGTGGAGATTCAGGAGTGGACGATTCCGATGAGGGCATGTGGTCCTTCCTCTGTGAATGACCAGTGCGGGGCGGTTCCGCCGGTGGCCGGTGCTGTGCGCGCCGCCGCGGCCTCGCCTACGAGCCCGTCGCGGCGCGGGCGTCTACTGGGGTTTCTCCTGCGGTGAGTTCCGCGGCGAGAGCGTGCTTGTCGACCTTCTCCGAGCCGAGAGCGGGAAGCTCGTGGGTCTGGAAGCGCCAGCGCGTCGGCACCGCGAAGGACGCCAGGACCGAACGCAGTGCGCCGGCGGCGTACTCGTCGAGGTCCGGTCTGGCGGAAGTGGCTTCGTCGACGACTACGACCGCGGCCACCTCCTCGCCCAGATCGGCGTGTGGAAGGCCGAGCACCGCCGCGTCGAGAACGCCCTCGACTCCGACGAGCGCGCGCTCGACCGCGAGCGGGGCGATGTTCTCGCCACCTCGAAGGATGAGGTCCTTGCTGCGTCCGGTCACCCACAGGTAGCCGTCCTCGTCCAGGTGGCCCAGATCGCCGGTGTGCAGCCAACCCTCGGCATCGATCGGGCCGTCGGGCTCCCCGAAGTACCCGAGCATCTGCGAGGCCGCGCGGACCAGTACCTCACCGTCGCCACTCGCCGACCGCTCGCCGAAGGTGATCTCGACGGTGGGCAGCGGAATCCCGCAGACTCCGGGGCGGTCACGTGTGTCACGGCCGGTGGCAGCCGTGGCCTGGCCGCCGTTCTCGGTCAGCCCGTAGCCGGTGGCGATCCGCGCCTGCACGGACGGCAGTTCGTCGCGGATGCGTTGATACAGCGTGGGGTGTGCGGGTGCCGCGCCGAGCGTCAGGGACCGCAGACTGCCGAGGTCGACGGGGCGCTCCGCCCGGGCGTCGAGCAGCCTGCCGACCATCGTCGGGACGGCGCTCCATCGCGTCACTCCGTGCGCGGCGATGAGGTCCATCGCACCCGCGGGGTCGAACCGGCCTTCCGGGAAAACGAGCGTCTCGCCGACGACCACGGAGCGCACCAAGGTCTGCACACCGCCGACGTGGAACAGCGGCGCAGTATGCAGGGCGACGCTCGCAGGGGTGGCCCCGAGGTCCTGGGGGAGACGTTTGGTGACGGCCAGCAGCGCGTGCAGGCCCGAAATGATCGAGCGGTGCGACAGCACCACGGCCTTGGGGAATCCGGTGCTGCCCGAGGTGAACAGGATCAGCGCCGGTTCGTTCTCATCGTCGCCCTCGGCGCGCTCCGGTAGTGGCTCGTCGATGATCGCCGGCGTCGACCAGGGGGCGGTGACGGTACCGGCGAGCAGTTTCCGCGCCAGGCGGGAGTCGGCCAGTGCCGCCTGGGGCTGCAACTGGTCGAAGGCGTGCTTGATCTCACGCGTGCTCCACCAGGAGTTGACCAGCACGGGAACGGCTCCCAGCCACCAGACCGCCCACACGTTGACCACCCAGTCGGGCCCGTTCCACCCCAGCAGCGCGACCCTGTCACCGGGACCGATCCCCTGCTGCCGGAGCACGGCCGCCTTGCGCTGGACCGCCTCTCGCAACTCGCCGAAGTCGAGGCGCACATCGCCCTGTACGGCATGAATGCGGTCGGCCCAGCGCTCGGCATGGTCGAGGAGTGATGCCACACGTCGCGTGCGCGGATCGTACAGGCGATACGGCACGCCGCCTGCCCGTTCGACCACGATCTCGCGCCCCCAGGGTGCGACGTTGTCGTCCATCCGTGTCTCTCCAGCCCTCACGAATCACCTCATGCATCAACGGAAGTCGCGACGTTCGACCACGAGCGGGTCATGGCTCGGGACGACCTCGCAGCCCAGCTTCTCGATCAGGTCGAGGCTGTTCTTGTACGCCACGATGTCCGTGAAGAAGCCGGACGGGATGTGGTCGTTCTCCGCGTCGCCCTCCCAGTTCTCGTAGAGGTCGATGCAGTCGCCGGCCAACAGGTAGCGCGTCGTTCCGGTCTCGACGACGACGCCCTGCGATCCGGGCGTGTGCCCGGGGAGATGTACCACCGAAATGCCGGGCGCGATCTCGGCGTTGCCGTCGATCGCGTCGATCCTGTCCTCGGCACGACGCCACGCGGCGCTCAGATCCGGCAGGTGCTCGAACTGGCGACGGTGCCACGGCACCGGATCGCTCGCGTAGTCGATCTCGCGCTGCTGGATGACGATCCGGGCGTTCGGGAACAGGTGGTTGTTCGAGCTGTGGTCCCAATGCAGGTGGGTGTTGATGACGACACCGACGTCCCCGGGATCCACGCCCAACTCCCTGAGTGCCGCTTCCGGGTGTTCCTCGGGGGACTGCTCCATCCTGATCCCGTGGTGTGTCACGGCACGGTCGAAGTCGGCGCCGGTGTCGACGATCACTGGGGCGCCGGCGCCCTGGATCACGAACATGATGAGCGGGATGTCGAGGGTCTCGCCCCATCCCCGTGTGTACGTGAGCGACGGCTTGTGCAGTCCGAAGACGCGGCCGACGGACAAGGCGGTGATGGTGGTGGGTGTCATGCGGTCTCTCCTGCGTGCAGCGGCGGCTCGGTGAGTTCACGGTGGCGGGTCTCGCGCAGGGCGAGCGTGCAGAGCAGACCGACGAGGCAGTACACGGCGAGGAAGACGCCGAAGACGAGGCTGCCGAATCCGTCGATCAGGGTCGCCGCCACCAGCGGCGGTACGGCTCCGCCGAGCACCCCGGCCAGGCTGTAGGACAGCCCGGCGGCGGTGTAGCGGTAGCGGGTGTGGAAGAGCTCGGACAGGAACGATCCAGCGACACCGAATCCGACACCGGCGATCAGGAATGTCACCGACATGCCGATCCAGAAGGCGCCGATCGCGCCGGTGTCCAGAACCGGGAACAGGGCCAACGCCCATGGGATGCCCGCGATGTTGGCGATGAGCAGGACCCTCCGACGTCCGAAGCGATCGGTCAGGATACCGCCCGCGATGATGGCCAGGCAGTTCAGCAGATTGCCGAACATGCCGGCGCCGAGCACCTGAGGTCGCGGCAGATCCAGTGTGGCGGTGCCGTAGTTGGTGAGGAACGCGATGCCGATGTAGCCGAGCGAGAAGGCCATCACCAACGAGCCCGCGCCGAGCAGGATTTCCTTCCACTGATTGACGACCGCGTCCTTGAACGGCAGGCCGTCGCTGTCCGGCCGGGGGCGCTTGGCCTGCGCCTCGAAGGCGGGTGTCTCCTCGATCCGCAGCCGGATGAAGAGGCCCACGGCGACGAGCAGGAAGCTGAGCACGAACGGCAGGCGCCAGCCCCAGGAGGCGAATGTCTCGTCGCTCATGTACAGGCCCGTGATCAGGAACGTACCCAGTGCGAGGATGTTGGCGAACGCGCCGCCGAGGTTGGTGAACATCGCCCAGAAGCCTCGACGGCCCTGCGGCGAGTGTTCGGAGGTGAACAGCGCGGCACCCGCCCACTCGCCACCGGCTGCGAGTCCTTGGGCGATCCGCAGCACGACGAGCGCGATGGGCGCGGCGACGCCGATGGCGGCCGCGGTGGGCAGCAGGCCGATCAGCACGGTGGCCGCGCCCATGATCGACATGGTGGCGATGAGGGTGCGTTTGCGCCCGAGGCGGTCGCCGAAGTGCCCGAACACGATGGAGCCCACCGGCCGGGCGACGAAGGCGACGCCGAGGGTCGCGTACGAGACGACGGTGCCCGCGTGCTCGCCGAGGGCGGGGAAGAACGTATCGGCGAAGACCAGCGCTGCGGCGGTGGCGTAGATGCCGAAGTCATAGAACTCGATGACGGTGCCCATGAAGCTGGCCGCGGCCACCTTGCGCATCTTCACCGGCTTCTGGTCCGTCGACGCGGACGGTTCAAGACTTTGTGTGGCCATCGGACCGACTCCTCGAATGCTCGTCATTGAGAGCGAGGTGGGTGGAAGGGCGGCGCATCCGTGGTTCATGGCGGTTCGTATATGGGAACTGTAATGTGGATTTAGGAACCACTGGCGGGAACTTAACCGCGCCGGTGGGTGGTGGTCAATACTTCGCGCGACCCCGGAGGTCGCGACGACCGGGGGCTGGAGGCGTTGACAGTCCGCCTCCGGCGCGTTTCATAATGGCGGTCGAGTGTTCTGAAATAGGAACTATTGATTCGCCCGGTGATGGCGTCCGCGTCATATGGCGCCACGTTTCTGGAAGGTTTGGCGACAGCGATGTCCGCACCTACGACCGTCTGGCCCCGACAGCTGCACCAGGGCGACGAGCCCATCCCCATGCTCATCGACGGGGAGTGGACGTGTCCTACGACGGCCACAACCCCGGTGTTCGACCCCAGTACGGGGGAGGCCGTCGCGGCCGTCCCCGACGGCGGCGCGGAGGTCGTCGACGCGGCGGTGGCGGCAGCCCGCCGCGCTTTCGAAGAGAGCCGGTGGCGCGGCCTGTCCGGTGCCGACCGCGGCGCCGTGCTCTGGCGTGTGAGCGACCTCATGCGCGAGCGCGCCGACGACCTCGCACGCCTTGAGAGCCTCAACCTTGGTCTGCCGGTCGGCCAGGCAAAGAGCATGGTCCTCGAGGCCGCCTCCCAGTTCCGCTACTACGCGGGGTGGGCGGACAAGATCCACGGCCGCACCGTCGACCTCGGCCCCGCGGACCGCCGCGTCCAGGGGTACACCCTGCGCGAGCCGGTCGGGGTGGCCGGGCTCATCACACCGTGGAACGCCCCGTTGAGCATGGCGGCCAAGAAGCTCGCGCCCGCGCTGGCGGCCGGCTGTTCCTGTGTGCTGAAGCCCGCCGAGGAGACGCCGCTGACCTCCCTCTGGCTCGGACAGTTGCTGCTAGAGGCCGGCGTCCCGGCCGGGGTCGTCAACGTCGTCACGGGAGTTGGTGAGCGCGCCGGTGCCGCGCTCACCGAACACCCGGACGTCGACACGGTGTCGTTCACCGGGTCGACTGAGGTTGGCCGCCTCATCGTGCAAGCGGCCACCGGCAACATGAAGAAGCTGTCGCTCGAACTCGGCGGCAAGTCCCCGGTCATCGTGTTCGGCGACGCCGACCTCAAGGCGGCCATCCCCGGAGCGGCCTCGGCCGTCTTCTGGAACTCCGGCCAGGTCTGCGCCGCCGGTACCCGGCTGTTCGTCCACGAGTCCGTGTTCGACGAGGTAGTGCGTGGCGTGGCGGAGATCGGCGCCGCGATGCGCCTCGGCGCAGGATCCGACCCCACCGCGGAACTCGGCCCGCTCATCTCGCAGAAGCAGCTCGACCGGGTGTCGGGATACGTCGGCCGTGGTGTCTCGGACGGTGCCCGGATCGTCAGTGGCGGCAAGCGGGTCGGGGAGGAGGGCTTCTTCTTCGAGCCCACCGTCCTGGTCGATGTCGACCAGTCGATGACCGTCATGCGCGAGGAGATCTTCGGCCCGGTGCTCGGCATCATGCCGTTCTCCGACACCGACGAGGCTGTCGCGCTGGCCAACGACAGCTCGTACGGGCTCGCCTCCAGCGTGTGGACCCGTGACGGCGCGCTGGCCCACTCGGTGGCGCGTCGGCTGCGGGCGGGTCGCGTCGGCATCAACGTGCACCGTGCGGGCGGGGCGTACATGCCTGCCGGTGGCTACCGGCAGTCGGGCTGGGGCAGGGAGAGCGGCCCGGAGGCGCTGGAGAACTACCTGGAGACCAAGTCGGTGGTGTCTCAGCTGGCCTGAGCACGGCACGCGAAGCGGCGGCGGGTGCATGGCACCCGCCGCCGCTTTCGTCATGGAGACCGTAAGGCGTGGTCAGTCGAGATGGCCCTCGGCCCGCAGCACGCCCTCCGCCACCTTGAAGGCCTCTCCGGCGGCGGGAAGGCCGCAGTACACCGCGGTCTGGAGCAGGATTTCCTTGATCTCGTCGACTGTCGCCCCGTTGCGGAGGGCGCCCTCGACGTGATGGGCGAGCTGTGCGGGTCGGCCCAGCGCGGTGAGCACCGAGAGGTTGATGATGCTGCGGGTCTTGCGGTCGATGCCGTCACGGGCCCAGATTCGGCCGAAGCAGACATCCTCGGAGTAGTCCTGGATGACGTCGTTGAAGCTGTTGCGGTTCTGGTCCTTCTTCTCCACGTAGCCGTCGCCCATGAGCTCGTTCATGATCCGGCGGCCGGTGGCCTTGGTGTTCGCGGCGTCAGCGGTGTCCATGTGCCGTCTCCTCGTGGTGAGTTGCTCGCGGTCAGGGAAGGTGCGTGTTTCAGCCGCGGTCGAGAACGGCCTGGACCTCTTCGGGGGTGAGCTTGATCGTGACGCCTGCGCGCTCGTTCTGGAGGAGCAGCGGAGTCTGCGAGTCACGGTTTCCCCAGCCGCGGTCGAGGGCCTCCTTGAAGTCCTCCTCGACCAGCCGTGCGGCGCGCATGGGGACGTCGAACTCGTCGGCCAGCTCCAGTGCCAGGCGGAGGTCCTTGTTCGCCAGTCCGAGGGCGAACGACGGCGGGTCGAAGGCCTCCTGGAGGTATCGGTCGCCGACCCGGTCGAAGGTCCGGGCCCTGCCGATGGCGCCCTGGCGCAGCGCGTGCCACAGGGCGTCGGGCTCGACGCCGGCCTTGACCCCCATGGTGAAGACCTCGGAGATGCCGGAACGGATGATCATGCTGGCGCAGTTGTGCACCAGCTTGGCCGTGTTGCCGGCGCCGATCTCGCCCACGTACAGGATCTGGTCGCCGATGGCATCGAGAACCGATCCCGCGCGGTCGAACGCTTCGCGATCCCCGCCCACGTAGATGGCGAGCTTGCCGGAACTGGCACCCTTGGGGCCACCGCTCACCGGGGCGTCGAAGAGTTCCACGTCGTGCTTGCGGCACTCCTCGTGGACCTCGCGCACCACCGTGGGGGAGTTGGTGGTCAGATCGAACCATGTGCTGCCGGGCTTGAGGGCGCTCAACAGTCCTCCGTCACCGAGGCCGAGTTCCCGCATCTCCACGGGGCCCGGCAGGGACGTGAACACCACGTCGACCGAGCCCGCGAGTTCGGCGACGGAGTCCGCCCAGGTCGCACCGGCCTCCTCGAGCGGTGTGCCGCTCGACCGGTTGAGGTCGTGCACGACGAGGTCGTGCCCCGCTCGTCGCAGGTTGAGAGCCATGCCCCGGCCCATGGTGCCGAGTCCGATGAAACCGAGCTTCATGGTTGTCCTTTCGTCGCTGAACGGACAGTGGCGGCGTCGTCGTGAGCCGCGGCCACCCACCCAGATATGGATCGTAATAGCGAACTAGTGACCATATGGGCGAATGAACGCTAAGGCTCGGGTGTCCGGGTGTCAACGCCGTCGCGGGCTGCGCATCCGTTGACATCGGCAGGGTGCAACCCTAGCCTCGGGGTTGTAAATACGGACCGGCGTTCGCGATAACGAACTAATTCTCAGACTTGAGTGACGCCCGATGTGACGGAGGCTGTGCATGACCGCCCTCGAAGGCGTGAAGGTGATCTGTGTCGGACAGTTCTACTTCGCCCCGTACTGCACCATGCTGATGGCCCGTCTCGGCGCCGATGTCATCAAGGTCGAAGCCCCCCAGGGCGACCCCTACCGGCGCGTACCCGCGGTCGACGAGGACGGCTATCCCATTCAGTTCCGCTTCCTGAACTCCGGGAAGCGGAACATTCGCCTCGATCTGGCCCAGCCGGCCGGGCAGGACGTCCTGCGCAAGCTCGTCGGAACCGCCGATGTCCTCGTGCAGAACCTCTCACCCGGCGCCATGGACCGCTTCGGCCTCGGCTACGACCAGCTCAGCGAGATCAACCCCCGCTTGATCATGGCCACGGGCACCGGCTTCGGATCCTTCGGCCCCTATGCCGGCGAATCCGCCATGGACCTCACCATCCAGGCTCGTAGCGCCATCATGTCCACCACGGGATTCGCCGACGGTGCCCCCGTACGCACCGGACCCTCGATCGTGGACTTCATGGCGGGCACCCACATCCTGTCCGGGGTCCTGGCGGCGCTCTACCAGCGCACCCACACCGGTCGTGGCCAGCATGTCGAGGTTTCCCTGCAGGACGCCATCCTCCCCTCACTGACGTCCAACATCGCAGGGCATCTCAGCGAGAGCATCGCGGACTTCGAACGCACAGGAAACCGCCACGGCGGCATGTCGGTCGCCCCCTACAACGCCTACCCGGCCGCGGACGGCTGGGTGACGGTGCTCTGCCCGACGGACAAGCACTGGGACCGGCTGCGCGGGGTGATGAACGACCCGGCAGCCGACGACCCGCGGTTCGCCACCATGCCCGGTCGCTGCGACAACATGGACGAGGTGGACACCGTCGTCGGTGCCTGGACCCGTACGCGGAGCAAGGAAGAAATAGCCGCCGCGCTGAAGGACCTCAAGATCCCGTGTGCGCCAGTGGTGACCCTGCCGGAACTCCTGGAAGACCCGCACATTCGCGCCCGCGGCGTGCTCCGCACTGTTGAGGACGAGCAGGGCTCCTTCATGACCCTCGGCAGCCCCCTCTTCCTCTCCGACTCACCCATGGTCGAACCCACCCGCTCCGGCGGTCTCGGCGAACACACCGACCAGGTCCTCACCGAAGAACTCGGCCTGTCCGCCGACGACATCACCAAGCTCCGCGACGCCGGTGCCATCTGACCCCGACGTAACACGAGGCGACACGACAGAAGGAGTGACAGCACGTGAGCGCTGAACCTGATCTGAGGGTCCGGCACGTGGCCCCGGCCTTCCGCACATTTTGCGGCGAGCGAGCGCTGGAGTCCCTGCCGCGCGAACTGGCGCGGGTCGGCGCACACCGCGCGGCGATCATCTGTATCCCCGCCGTGGCTGCACACGACGAGGCGATGGGCCGGGTCCACGAGGCGCTCGGCGAGCGGCTCGTCGGGCAGTTCGACGGAGTCGAGGAACACAGCCCGCTGCCCTCGGTCGAGCGCGCCAGGAACTTCCTGGCCGAGCACGAGGCGGACGCGGTCATCGCCATCGGGGGCGGGTCGTCGGTCGTCACCGCCCGCGCGGCCACGATCCTGCTGGGCGAGGGCAAGGACGTACGGGGGCTGTGCACCAGGCGCGAGGGCGGCAAGCTCGTGAGCCCCAGGCTCGCCGCGCCGAAGCTGCCCCAGTGGGTCGTGCCCAGCTCGCCGACCACCGCGTACGCCAAGGCGGGCGCCGCCGTACGCGACCCGGAGACGGAGGAGCGGCTCGCGCTCTACGACCCGAAGGCCCGGGCCCAGGGTGTCGTCCTCGACCCGCAGATGGCGCTCACCGCGCCGCCGCGGCTCAGCTGGTCGGCCGCCCTCAATATCTTCTCGATGGCGGTGGAGGGCCTGCAGTCCCGTCGGGTCGACCCGCTCGCCGACGCCCAGCTGGCGCATGCGGTGCGTACCGTCGTGAGCTGGCTGCCCCGAGTGGCGAAGGAACCGGAACTCGCGGCCCCTCGCCTGCAGTTGATGCTCGCGGCGATCATGAGCGGCCAGGGCAGTGACCACACCGGCGGCGGACTCGCCCAGGCCCTGTCGCACGCCATCGGACCGAGGTCCTCGGCGCCCAACGGCGTCGTCGAGGCCCTGCTCCTGCCGCACGCGATGCGGTTCAACGCGAGCGTCGTGCCCGGCCGTATCGCGGCCATCGGGGAGTACCTGGGACTCGCCGACGCCGAACCCGAGGCGGTCGTCGCGGAGGTCGAGCGTCTTCTGGACGTGTTCGAGGCACCCCGCCGTCTCCAGGACATCGGTGTCGAGCAGGGGGCTCTGGGCGAGGCCGCCTCCCACGCCATGGACGACTGGGCCATTACGGCCGGACCGCGTCCGCCCGAGGAGAAGGACGTCCGCGACCTGATCAACGGCGCCTGGTAGCAGCAGAATCCCAAACTTTTACGACGTTCAGCGATCGACGATGAATGAGGAAATGCGATGACGACGACGGAATCCGAGACGCCGCAGGGCGAGAAGATCGGCAGCGAGCTCGCCAGCGGCAAGTTCACCGAAGAGATGCTCACGAGCATGCGGAACCTGATCGGGACCGAGCTCCGCACGGACGCGTGCGTGAACAACGAGTACGCCACCCGCCTGGCCATCCTGCGGTTCGCCGAGGGCATCGGTGACGACAACCCGCTGTGGACGGACGAGGAGTACGCCGCGGAGGGTCCCTTCGAAGGGATCATCGCCCCGCCGAGCTTCATCTTCGCCTGTCTGGGCTCGGTCCAGGTCGGCTGGCGCGGCCTCGGCGGCTTCCACGCCGAGACCGATGTGACCTTCCACGCCCCGATCCGGGTCGGCGACAAGATCACGGCTCGGGTCTGGTTCGACGGCTTCGACGACCCGATCGAGAGCTCCTTCGGCGGCCGCCGGATCAAGGACTATCTGCGTCAGGAGTACTGGAACCAGGACGGCCAGCTCGTCGCACGGTTCATCTGCTCGCGGATGCGATTCGAGCGCAGCGAGATGCAGAAGCGGCGCAGCTCGCGCTCGATCGAGCTTCCGCACCCGTGGACGGGCGAGGAACTCGAGAAGGTCGAGGAGGACATCCTCAACGAGACGCCGCGCGGCGCCGACCCGCGGTACTGGGACGACGTCCAGATCGGTGACGAGCTCGACACCCTCACCAAGGGCCCGATCGGACTCACGGACGAAATCGCCTACGTAGCCTCGGGCGCTGCGCCGATCCCGCGCCTGTCGGCGCACGGCGTGGCACTGCGCCGCTACCGCAAGCACCCGAAGTGGGCCTTCCGCGACCCCAACACCCAGGCCCTTGAGCCCGTGTACTCGGTGCACTACAACGACTACGCGGCACGGCTGCAGGGCGCGCAGATCGCGTACGACGTCGGCATCCAGCGCACCTGCTGGCAGATCCACACTCTGACGCACTGGATGGGCGACGCCGGCGCGGTGAAGGCCATCCACGGCCAATACCGGGCACACGTCTACCTGTCGGACGTCGTCCGCCTCGGCGGCAAGATCGTGGGCAAGGAGATCGACGCCGACGGCGACGCCGTGGTGCACCTGGAGACCTGGGCGTACAACCAGCGCGAGCAGAACTGCATGCCGGGCACGGCGACGGTCGTGCTGCCGCGGCGTACGGAGGGAGCCGTGTGACCTTCGCCCCGTGAACGGCGGGCCGGAACGCGGCGTGGGGGCGCACGGCCACTCCGATGCAGCCCGCGCCGTACGGTCTCGGGCCACCGCGGTCACCAGTGCCCACGAAGTGACACGTCGCGACGGCGACGTCCCGCAATCCGACCTGCTGGGGCGTTGACACCTTTCAGCAGATGTCCGTAGCGTTGCAGCCGCAATAACGATCGATGGTTCTTAAATACGAACAAGCGTGGCTGCTGCGACAATGCTCGAGGAGTGTGTTCGGTGATCGAACGCGACCAGATCTTCATCAATGGCAAGTGGGTGCCTTCGGCGGGCACCGATGTCCTCGAGGTGATCAACCCGGTCACCGAGGAGGCCGTCGTCACGATTCCGGCCGGCACACCGGTGGACGTCGACGCGGCCGCCGAAGCGGCAGCCGCGGCTTTCGCGGCCTGGTCGAGGACCACGGTCGAGGAGCGCGCGGGATTCCTGCGCAAGCTCGCGGAGCTGACGAAGAAGCGCTCCGACGAGATCACCAGGGCCGTCGTCAGCGAGATCGGTCAGCCCTATGCGATCGCTGCCGAGGCCCAAGGTGCCTCCGCGGTGGTGGACTTGGAGAGCATCGCCGACAGTCTGTCCGGGATCTCCTGGCAGGAGCAGGTCGACCACACCGTCGTCGCCCGGGAGCCCGCCGGTGTGGTCGGCGCGATCACGCCGTGGAACGGCCCCATGCGCATGGTGTGCATGAAGGCCGGAGCGGCGATCGCGGCCGGCTGCACCGTCGTGCTCAAGGGCACCGAGGTCGCACCGCTCAGCTCCTTCATCTTCGCCGAGATGTGCGCCGACGCGGGCCTGCCGGACGGGGTGTTCAACCTCGTCTCGGGAACAGGCCCCGCGGTCGGCGAGGCCATCGTCACCCACCCGTTGGTCGACATGGTCTCCCTCACCGGCTCCGTCCGGGCGGGCCGTCGCGTCATGGAGCTGGCCGCCCAAGGCGTCAAGAAGGTCGCCCTCGAACTCGGCGGCAAGTCGGCGAACGTCATCCTGGAGGACGCCGACCTGGCGCGGGCCATCGAGGTCGGCATGGAGGACGCCTTCCGCAACTCCGGGCAGGTGTGCGGCGGCCTCTCCCGTGTGCTCGTCCCTCGATCGAGGCTGGCCGAGGCCGAGGAGATCGCAGTCCGCAAGGCCGAGAGCTCCGTCTTGGGCGACCCCTACGACGCGGCCACCACGCTCGGCCCGGTCGCCAACATCCACCAGCGTCAGCGGATCCGCGACTACATCCAGTCCGGCCTCGACGAGGGCGTACGCCTCCTCACCGGCGGCCCGGAGGCACCCGAGGGACTCGACCGGGGCTTCTTCGTGCGGCCCACCGTCTTCTCCGGTGACAACACCTCACGTATCGCGCGCGAGGAGATCTTCGGCCCGGTCGTGGTGCTCATCCCGTTCGACGACGAGGACGAAGCCTTCCGGATCGCCAACGACACCGACTACGGACTCGCGGGAGCGATCTGGGCCGGAACCGATGAGCGCGCCCGCGGTCTCGCCAGTCGACTGCGCGCCGGACGCATCCGCATCAATGGCTCTGCGGTCAACCAGCGTGCCCCGCACGGCGGCTTCAAACTCTCCGGTATCGGCCGGGAGTTCGGCCGCTACGGAATCGAGGAGTTCCTCGAGTACAAGTCCATCGGCTGACCCGGGAGGCGCGAGCAGCATGATCACAGTCAACTCCCGCTCCATCGCGGGCCCCGGCGAGACATTCAAGCCGATGGTGCTGGAGCGCAGGGACGTCGGCCCTGGCGACGTCCTGATCGACATCGCCTTCTGCGGCATCTGCCACACCGACGTCAGCCGTGCCCGCAGCGAATTCGGCCAGACGCACTACCCGCTCGTCCCCGGTCACGAGATCGCGGGGACCGTGTCCGCCGTCGGCCCCGATGTCCGCAAGTTCGCCGTCGGGGACCGGGTGGGCGTCGGGTGTCTGGTCGACTCCTGCCGGGAGTGCGACTACTGCCGCGCCGGGATGGAGCCCTACTGCCGTAAGGGTCACATCCGCACCTACAACTGCCCCGACCGCACGGGGCAGTTCACACAGGGCGGCTACAGCGAGAAGATCGTCGTCGACGAGGGGTACGTCCTCCGGGTCCCCGACGGGATCCCGCTGGAGGCGGCCGCTCCGCTGCTGTGCGCGGGGATCACGCTCTACTCCCCGTTGCGACACTGGGAGGCCGGGCCGGGTGTCAAGGTCGCCATCATCGGCTTCGGCGGACTCGGGCACGTAGGGGTGCCGATCTCGGCGGCACTCGGCGCACACACCACTGTCTTCGACCTCACCATGGACAAGAAGGCGGACGCCCTGCGCCGCGGCGCCGACGACTACCGGCTGTCGACGGACCCGGCGATCTTCACCGACTTCGCCGGCGCCTTCGACCTCATCCTTTCCACGGTCCCCGCGAACCTGGACTATGACGCGTTCCTCGAACTGCTCACCCTGGACGGGACGTTCGTGAACCTCGGTGTCCCCAAGCAGCCCATCGCAGTCGACGTGTTCTCCCTCCTGAACAACCGGCGCTCCCTCGCCGGCACGCTCGTGGGTGGCATCGCGGAGACCCAGGAGATGCTCGACTTCTGCGCCCGCCATGCGATCACCCCTGAGGTCGAGATCGTCACCGCCGATCAGATCGACGCTGCGTACGACAGGGTCGCGGCGGGCGACGTCCGATACCGGTGTGTCATCGACATCGCGACGATGACGACCGCCTGATCCAACGGGCCGGTGACTCGGCCGCCTCGACAACACCACAACGAAGTGGAAAGGCCGTCCCCAGATGACGACTCAGTGGGTCATTGACGCCGTGAAACTCGGCGAACTCCGCGATGTCCCCGCCGACCTTGTCTACCTCGACGACCCCGACCCACGGCTCATCAGCATGCCGCTGGTGATGTTCGTGCTGAGGTCGCGCAACCGGACCGTGATCGTGGACACGGGCGGCCCGGCCGACGAGGAACAGATCCGACGCAGGATCCCGCACGGGTACGTGGTGCGGGAGGAGGAGCGCCTGGACAACGCGCTCGCCCGACTGGGCGTGCGCGCCGACGACGTCGACCTCATTGTCAACACCCACCTGCACTGGGACCACTGCTCCAATAACGACGCGTTCCCCAACGCCGAGATACTCGTCCAACGCGCCGAGCTGGGCTTCGCGACCGGACCGTGCCCGGAGCCCCGGGCGGCGTACAGGATCTACGGTGACGCGGAGCAGCCGCCGTACGCCGGGTCCCTGGACCGGATCCGTCCGCTCGATGGCGCGACCGAGATCGCGTCAGGGATCGGTGTGCTGCCGCTGCCGGGACACTCGCCCGGATCGCAGGGTGTGCGCGTCGACACGGGCGCGGGCACGTTCGTCATCACAGGTGACTGCGTCGACACCTTCGAGAACTGGGACAACGGGGGAGCCGAACTGCCCTTGCCCTCCGGCCGGTTCACCGACCTCGACGCCTACCGCGCCAGCCTCGCCCACCTGAAGGGCACCGGCTGGACTCCGCTGCCCAGCCACGACCACACGGTGGTCGAGAAGGCGGCCTTCGGCTACTGATGACACCTTCGGGTGTCCGGGAGGAACGATGACGTTGCCCCACCAGAAGGACGAGCAGCACACCGAACAGTCCGTGCCCGTGTCGGTACCCGTGCCCGCGCGCGACGCCCGGCAGATGCGCCGCATCGCACTGGCGGGCTTCACCGGCACGGTGATTGAGTTCTACGACCTGACGCTGTACGCCGTGGCCGCCTCACTCGTCTTCGCCGATGTGTTCTTCCCGGCCCTCGGACCTGCGGCCGGCACGATCGCGTCGTTCGGCACTCTCGGGGTGGCGTTCGTCGCCCGCCCCGTCGGCGCGCTCATCTTCGGCCACTTCGGTGACCGCCTCGGCCGTAAACGCATGCTGGTGACGACACTGCTCCTGATGGGCGGCGCGACGGTCGTGGTGGGAGCGATGCCGACAGCGGACCAGATAGGTGTCACGGCACCCATCCTGATCGTCCTCATGCGCATCGTCCAAGGTGTCGCGGCCGGTGGGGAGTTGGCGGGCGCTGCGCTCTTCAGTACGGAGAGCGCGCCCACCGGGCGACGCGGCTTCTGGACGATGTTCACCTCGCTCGGCGGGGGATTCTCGATCGTCCTCGCCAACGCGACGCTGCTCGCGGTGGGCGTGGGCCTGTCCGACGAGCAGTTCGCCTCGTTCGGTTGGAGGATCCCGTTCCTGGCGAGCGCCCTGTTGGTTGTGGTGGGGCTGTACATCCGCCTCAAGATCGACGAGAGCCCGGTGTTCGAAGCCGAGGTCAAGGCTGAGCCGGACCCTGGAGGTGGGGAGTCGAAGATCCCGTTCATCGAGGCATGGCGACACCAGCCGCGACACATGCTCCTGGTCGCCGGCGTCTCGATCATGCAGGCCGCGTTCACGTACCTCGGAGCCACGTACTTCGCGAACCTCGGCACCGGGCAACTCGGCCTGACCCGCAACACCGTGCTCGGCGCCGGAGTCGCGGGCGGCCTGTGCTGGGCACTGGGAGTCGTGATCGGCGCGACCGCGTCCGACCGGTTCGGAAGACGCCCGGTCCTGCTGGCGGCGACCGCCGGCGCGGTCGTCTGGGCGCTCCTGGTCTTCAGCTTTCTGGAGTCGGCGTCGGCAGGGGAGTACGTGCTGCTCCTGTGCGTGACGTTGTTCTTCGCAGGTCTTGAGATCGGTCCGGTCAACGTCATGCTCTCCGAACTCTTCGACACCAGGTACCGGTATACGGCGTCGGCGTTCGCCTACAACATCGGACTGGTCATCGGCGGGGCGGTGCCTCCCCTGATCGGTGCCTCGATGACGGCCGCCTACGGCGCCTTCTCGTTCGGACTCTTCGTGGCGTTCCTGTGCCTGATCAGCCTGCTCGGCGCGATCGGCCTGCCGGAGACCCGCGGCCGAGACCTGTCCGACGTCCTGGCGTCGCGACGATGACCCACAGGACCGTCATGGTCCTACTTTCGGACGGAGGGCACCGCCCCTTATGTGGCGCCCCCGTTGGCGCCCATCGTTGGTGACCACCCCGTCCCGCGCAACCGTGGAGAGGGACGTCAGATCCATCGGAACAGAGCAGTATCGAATACTGCGCTGAGCTGGACCCGCGGTGGTCGTTGACCGAACCGTGTCGCGCCTTCCACGTCGTGATCACAGTCTCGGTCAACGCCCACTGCTCGGCGGGCGGAGAGTCCCGTACCGGCACTCACTGGGTACGTGAACTCTCCGGAGCGTAGAGCTGCGACCCCGTCACCTCACACAAGGCGCTGCGGGAATAGCTCATGATTCTGCGGTCGTCACTGTCGACGAGTGCATCGTCGAAGGTCATCACGCCCCGCTCCGGGCGGCTCGTCTTCGCGACGGACACCAGGGTGGACTCGATATGAACGGTGTCGCCGGGGAAGAGCGGCGAGTGGAAGCGGATCCCGTCGTAGCCGACCAGGGCGATGAGCTTGATGCCGCGCTCCTCGACCTGCTCCTTGATGGCCGGTGTCGCCAGGCCCAGGGCGAAGGCGAGGACGCAGCCGCCGGCGAGCATCCGTTCCGACCCGCGTCCCTCCATGAGGACCCTGTCGGTATGAATCTCCTCGAAGGTCCAGGTCAGGTTCGTCATCGCACTGAAGTCACCCTCGGTGATGGTGCGCGCGCGGCTTCGTGCGGAGAAGGCGAACGAGGGCGGCAGTTCGTACAGCTCCCGAGCCATGTCAGACCTTGTCCATGAAGAAGGAGTAGGGGTTGTGGAGCAGGTCGCGGCTGACGATCACCTTCTGGATCTCCGTCGCCCCTTCCCCGATCCGGCGGATGCGCAGTTCGCGGTACCAGCGCTCCAGCGGCATCTCCCGCGAAACCCCCATGCCGCCGTGCAGCTGGATGGCGCGGTCGACGACGCGTGAAGCGGCCTCCGTCGCCGCGATCTTCGCCAGGGCCGCCTCGGTCCGGAACGGTCGGCCCGCGTCCGCCGCGGCGGCGGCGCTGAGGACCATGAACGTGGCGTAGCGGATGTCCTGCTCGTTCTCCACCAGCATCCAGGCCACGCCCTGGTGCTCGGAGAGCGGCTTGTCGAAGGACTTGCGCATCTTGGTCCACTCGACCGTCATCTCCTGAGCCCGTACGGCGAGGCCGATGCATCCGGCACTGTACGGGATCCGGTTCCGGCTCAGGCGTTCGTTGGCAAGGTAGAAGCCGCGTCCGATCTCGCCCAGGATGTTCTTCGACGGCACGCGCAGGTCCTCGAGTTGCAGCTCCGTCGCCGGGTGCGTCGAGCGCATGGTGTGGGCGATACGGCGTACGTGGAATCCCGGGGTGTCGGTGTCGACGATGAAGCACGTGATGCCATCACGCCCCGGTCCTCCGGTGCGAGCGAAGACCAGGGCGAACTCCGCCTCGTGCGCGAAGCTGATCCACAGCTTGTCACCGTTGATGATCCAGTCGTCGCCGTCCTGCACGGCACGGGTCCTGATGTTGCGTCCGGGGTCGCTGCCACCGGTCGGCTCGGTCAGGGCGAAGGCCGCACGCTTGCGCCCCTCGATCGAGGGGATCAGGTACTTCTCGCGCTGTTCGGGAGTCGCCCACGCGGAGAGCAGGGGGATCTGGCCGGTGTGCCCGAAAACGTCGTAGCAGGGGGCGTAGAGCCCGGCCCGGTGCTGTGACATCTCGATCGCGAGCAGGCAGCGCGTGACCAGGTCGATGCCGGGTCCGCCCTCCTCTTCGGGCACGTCGAGGTTGAACAGGCCCATCTTCCGGGTCATCGCGGTCAGGCGTGCGTAGTCGGCTTCCGGGAGCCGGCTCTCGTCCGGATCGAGTTGGTCTTCGAGCGGTCGGATCTGCTCGCGGACGAAATCCCTCACGGTATTGATGATCGAGTGCTGCTCATAGCTCAGATCGAACACGGAATATCGCTCCTACGGGGTACGGGGGGTAGGTGGGGTGGCGCGGCCGTGGCTCAGGGCGTCAGGCGGCCCTTCACCGGAATTTCCCGGCCGGCCACGCGCGGCGGTTCGGCGCCCTCATGGTGGGCTCGGTGCACCATGACGAGTTCCGCGTACCGGGTGAGGTACTGGATGTGGCTCTCGTAGCGGAACTCCAGGCCCTCGCGGTCCTCTTCGATCACCACCGTCTTGATCCTCGAGCGCAGACCGAAGGGCTCACGTGCTCCGGCGTAACCGATGTCCAGGACTTCACCCCCGCCCTCGCGAACCTCGTAGACGCCGGTGATGCAGGGGATCTGCTCCAGTTCGGCGTCTGTCGCGGTCCGCCAGGGCTTGGAGATCTCCACACTCATCGCTGCACCTCTTCTTCTGACCGGGGAGCTTCCAGTAGGTCCACTGGCAGTTCGACTTCCCGGCTCCTGATGAACTCGGCAAGTCCCTTGGCCTGTGGATCGAATCGGGCGGCTGCGGCCGCCCCCGCGCCGAGCAGGCCCTCGACGACGAAGTTGACGCCCCGCAGGTGAGGGAAGACGCTGCGGGTGATGCGCGCGTCGGCTGCCTCAGGGAGGAGCGCTCGGAAGGCTTCCACGGTCAGTGAGCCGACCAGCCAGCCGTACGCCTGGTCTGAGCGTGCCCAGATTCCGACGTTGGCGTGGGCCCCTTTGTCCCCGGAGCGCGCGCCGAAGAGCGTCCCGAGGGACACTCGTCGCGTTGACGTGTCCTGTGGCGTCGTGGGTTTGGGAGTTGGCAGGCCGTTCTCATCCGTTGATGGGGAGGGCGCGGCCTTCGCGTGCAGCTTGCGCGGGGGAACGGGAAGGTCGTCGCCGTCGAGGTGGACGAATTCGGCGACCGCGGATGCGGGGACAAGACAGGGCCAGTTGACGCCGGTCTGCGTGGGGCGCTGCTGGCGTTCGCCGGGGAAGTGGATGCCCGGGAAACTGGAGAGCGCCAGACCGGTCGCGGCGTCGAAGATCCGACGCCCCAGCTTCTCCTTCTCGGCCGACGCGAAGGAGAGGACCAGTTGGGCTGTGCCCAGCTCGCCTGTCTCGGCCGCGGCCTGATCACTGCGGACCAGTCGCATGTCGACGGAGTCGAATTGCTCGAAGCCGCCGAGCGCAGTGGCGAGATCCCGTTCCGCCCTGGCGGCCTTCGCCTCGATGGTCTCGCCCGGCACGGCCAGGACCACCGACTGCCGGTACGGCCCCGGGAGCGTCATGGCGACCTTCAACGTCTCGGGCGGCGGGGCGCCGCGCGTGCCCCACAGCCGCACCCGGTCGGGGGCCTCCTGGGACAGCTGTACGGTGTCCAGCTTCAAGGTGACATCGGAGTTGAGGTAGTCGGTGCCGCCGACCTCGTAAAGAAGCTGGGCGGTGACGGTGCCCACGGTGACGGCTCCACCGGTGCCCGCATGCTTGGTGATGACGCTGCTGCCGTCGGCGTGGATCTCGGCTAGGGGGAAGCCGGGCAGCGCGGAGGTGTCGGTCTCCTCGAAGAAGGCGTAGTTGCCGCCCGTGGCCTGGGCTCCGCATTCGATGACGTGCCCCGCCGCGACCGCTCCGGCGAGTTTGTCGTAGTCGTCCTCGGCCCACCCGAACCGCCACATCGCCGGCCCCACCACCAGAGAGGCATCGGTGACCCGTGGACACACGACGATGTCGGCTCCGGCGCCGAGCGCCTGCGCGATGCCGCGGCCGCCGAGGTAGGCGTTCGCGGTGAATGGGTCGGCGTCGGCGTCCGCCAGCAGCCGGCCGGTGTCGAGATTGCGGAAGTCCGCTCCCTCGGCGCGCAGTTGCGGCAGGTGTGGCATGAGGTCGTCGCCGGTCAGGTGGGCGGTCTTGAGAGGCAGGCCGAGCCGTCGTCCCAGCGCATCCAACTCATGGGCGAGGGCGGCGGGTTCGAGGCCGCCGGCGTTGGTGACCACGCGGATGCCGCGCTCCAGGCAGGTGCCCAGCACCTCCTCCATCTGCCGAAGGAAGGTGGTCGCGTAACCGGGACGTCCGGCGGCCCTGGCCTTGGACAGGATGAACATCGTCAGCTCGGCGAGGTAGTCGCCCGTCAGCACATCGATGTCACCGCCTTCGACCATCTCCCGAGCGGCGGAGAAGCGGTCGCCGTAGAAGCCCGAGCAGTTGGCGATGCGGAGCACCTCACTCACGACGTCCTCCCCTCTGCAGTCGCCGGGCGCGAGGGCAGGAAGACGTCGGCCTCGCCGCTGGCGCAGACAGCCTCGTCCTCGGTGCGTACCTCGCTGATCTCCAGGCGGAACAACGTGCCGCTGTCGCGTTTGCTGGCCTCCGTGACCCTGCCGATGACATTCAGGACGTCGCCCGGGGTCGCGAAACGGCGCACCGAATAGGAGAGTCGCTCGACACACCCCTTCTCACCGGCGAAATCAGTGCACAAGGAGGTCAAGTAAGCGCCGTGGAGGTGCGACTGGACTAGGACGTCGGGATAGCCTTCGCTGGCCGCGTAGTCCTTGTCGTAGTGGATCCGGTGACTGTTCCAGGTGATCGCGCAGTAGCGGAACAACTGCACGGTGGTCGGCCGCCGTTCCTGTGGAGTCAGGTCGTCACCGACCGAGACACTTTCGGCGTAGCGTTGAGTGGTGTCATGGGTGGCAGTAGCCATTTCATCTCCCCAGGACGGTCCGGATCGAGGTCAGGATCGCGGTGCCGTCGGTGGTGGCGTAGGTGTTCCGGATCTTGAGGATGAGCATGAGGCCGGATCTCGACTGCCGGGAGTCCACGCTGTCGAGGGAGCTCTCCATCACGACCTCTCGTCCGGCGACGAGCGGGGCATGGAAGATCATTTCCTCACCGCCGCCCATGATGCGGACGCCCTCCAGCGGGATCCACTCCATCTCTCCAGGGGGCGTGCCGTCCGGGCGCAGCTCCCGCTCGGTGCCACCGTCGGACCAGTCCAGGTAGGACGGGAGGAAGTTCGGCGGGACGACCACATCGGTGTACCCCCTGGACCTGGCGTACTCCGCATCGAAATACAGCGGATTCGTCTCGCCGATCGCCTGGGCGTAGCGTCGCGACATCAGAGCGTCGACGGTGGCGGTCACCGATTCCGATGTGTCGCCCACGCAGTCGCGGACTCTCTCGACCAGTTCCGCGCTGATGGTCATGCGCTTCCTTTCTCGGGGTCGGTCGTGCAGGGTGCACCGGCCAACCCGGACGCGCCCAGAAGGAACTCGTGCCGTAGCACCGCAATGGGTTCACGAGGGCGCGTCGTGCCGGCGTCCGGGCACGGCGCCTCGCCCCGGCGGGTGGCCGGAGTATTCGTTCTGGGGCTGTGGGTAAGGGAGTTCGGCGGCCCCTCGTGTGTGAGGGGAGGGACGTCAGGGGAGAGGACGCTTGAGCGAGTCGGCAAAATTGCGCCGGGCGTACTCTTCCCACTCGGTCAGATGCGCCGTCATCTTCTCGAACGCGGCGCCGGCGTCACGGGCGCTGAGAGCGTCGTAGATGAGCTGGTGGTCTGCGATCACGCCCCGGTACCGCCGTGCGGAGTAGCTCATGCCGACGACGGCCCCGTCCATGATCCCGTGCAGTGAATCGGCGAGGCGATGGAAGAGCGGGTTGCCTGACGACCACGCGATCACGCTGTGGAAACGGGTGTTGAGGTCGTTGAAGGCCTCGGTCTGGTCACGGTCGTTCACGATGCGGCGCATCTCGGTGATGGTGTGCCCCAGCTCCTGGAGCGCCTCCGGGCGGATGCGCTCCGCCGCGAGCTGGCAGATCATCGGCTCGATCGCGGAGCGGACCTCCACGATGGACTCGAAGGGCGTCCGCTCCATCCGCATCAGGAACGAGATGGTTCTGGCGAAATGGTGCGAGTCGGGAGCCTGGACGAAGGGGCCACCGTTGAGCCCCTGTCGCAGCTGGATCGCTCCCTGGTACTCAAGGAGGCGCAATGCCTCGCGGACCGTGGTCCGGCCCATGCCGTACTTCTCGACCATCTCCCGCTCGGGCGGCAGCGGATCCCCGGGGGCGAGGTCGTCGCGGAGGATGTCGTTGAGGATCTCCTCGGCGAGCAGGAAGGAAGACTTCTCCGGTCGTCGAGGAGGACGTGCCGACGCGCGAAACCCCGCCGCAGCGGTGTGCTGCGGGCCTCTGGCGCCGCCGGCGCCGGTGCCGGCGGGCCGGCTTTCCGGAGGAACGGACCTGTCCTGAGGCATCGCGCGGTTCCCTTCGGTCCTATGACTGTCGTGTCCTCGCCCTTCCCCGCAGAGCTCGGCCGACACGTCGTCGACCAGTGAGCGGGGTGTCCGCTTCGCGGAAGCCCGCGGCGCGGCGGGCTCCGCCGTCCACGTGATGGTGGGCGGCACGTGGCAGCGAACCCGAGAACATGTTGAACATGACCATGTTTAACGGATGTCGTTGAGTCGGTCAATAGCGCGGCGACAGAGGGGTCTGATGTCGCTACCTGCTCAGAAAGCCAGACATCCGACCTGTTGCCGCGGTCGCAAGGGTTCGCGAGGGAAGTTGACTCAGGGGGTTTACAACTCTGTCGAACAGATGGAATATCTGCATGTTCGTAGGTGACGCGGGCCACAGGGTGCAACTAGTCATGACGTTGGCCGTCCGCATCCCGCGAGACACCTCCCCGAGGGAGCGCGACCGCTGCCGTCGGCCGGGAGGCCGAACTGCACCCGCTCCGCGCGCCGT
Source organism: Streptomyces sp. NPDC002790 (assembly GCF_040295505.1). Taxonomy (NCBI): domain Bacteria; kingdom Bacillati; phylum Actinomycetota; class Actinomycetes; order Kitasatosporales; family Streptomycetaceae; genus Streptomyces; species Streptomyces sp. NPDC002790. The sequence goes on from NZ_JBEOVM010000004.1 coordinate 39,671, forward strand.
TCGCAGGGCCGCGCCCTCGCCAGTTCTCACACGCCGCAATGGAAGGTTCGTGATCGTCACGATGGCCTCGCAGCAGACCGCTGGAGCAGACCGGCAGTTCGATCTGAGGATCGGGAGTTCATTCGAGCCGGGGCGCGGAGAGCCGATCCCGGTGTACAACCCGGCGACCGAGGAACTGATCGCAGAGGTCGGCTCCGCCGACGCCGAACAGGTGCGGCGTGCGGTACAGGCCGCGCGTGGCGCTTTCGACAGGGGCGAGCTGGGTAGTCCGGAGGAGCGGTCCGCCTGCCTGCGACGACTGGCCGACGTGCTGGAGGCACACACCGACGACATCCTCGCCAGCCTGGTCGCCGAGGTGGGGACCCCCGTCTCCACGGCCAGGGGCCTGCACGTCGGTACGCCGGTCAGGATTCTCCGCTGGCTGGCGGAAGCGACGCTGAAGGACCGGACCGAGTACCTGGGGCGTGAGCCGGGGCCGCCCGACAACGAGGCGATGGTCCTGTACCGGCCGGTCGGTGTGGTCGCCGGAATCGCGGCCTACAACTACCCGCTCGTGTTCGCCGCGATGAAGATTGGTTCGGCGTTCGCCGCCGGCTGTCCCAGCGTCTTGCTTTCCTCGCCCAACTCTCCGCTCACCCTCCTCAGGTTCGGTCGCTGGCTGGACGAGGCCGGCTTCCCGCCGGATGCCGTCAGTGTCCTGGCCGGTGGCGTGGAGACCGCGCAGGAGTTGATCCGCCGTCCGGAGGTCGCCAAGGTTTCCTTCACCGGCTCGGTTCCGGCGGGTACCGCCGTGATGAAGAGCGCCGCCGAGGGGCTGCGCGGCGTGGTGCTCGAACTCGGCGGGAAGTCGGCAGCGATCGTTCTGCCATCGGTCGACCCGGCTGCCGTGGTGGCGGACCTGCACAGCCGATACCTGAGGAACGCGGGGCAGGGGTGCGCGTCGCCGACCCGCATCCTCGTCCACCGCAGCCGTATGGACGCCTTCGTCGAGGCGAGCCGGAAGTTCTACGGCAAGGTCGCGGTGGGTGACCCGCAGGACCCCGCAACACTCGTGGGCCCCGTCATCAGTAAGCAGCACCGGGCACGCGTACAGGGATTCATCGACACCGCGTTGAAGGACGGCGGGCACCTGCTGGCGCAGGGACCGCTGCCCGACAGTGACCGCGGCTGGTACGTCCGGCCCACCCTGATCGGCGGCCTGTCGAACGACGCCGAGATCAATCAGGAGGAGATCTTCGGCCCAGTTGCCACGGTGCAGTCCTACGACGACGTCGACGAGGCCGTCGCCCTCGCCAATGCCTCCAAGTTCGGTCTCCATGCCAGTGTCTTCGGCCCGCACGACGAGGCGATGGGGCTGGCTCCCCGACTGGAGGCCGGCCTGGTGACCTTCAACGGGGGAGCACCGGTTCGGACCGACGCGCCCAACGGCGGCTGGAAGGCCAGCGGTATCGGCCGGGAACGCGGCGAGGCCGGCATCCGGGAGTTCCTGGAGCCGGTCACCGTCCAGTGGCCGGTGAACGCGTAGTACAGCACGGGTCCGACGGAGCCGCCTGCGGCGGCCGGTCCCGCAGAGCCGAAGCGAACGAGGGGGCCCACGTGTCCAGTCTTGAGGAGTACGAGGCGTACGCGCTGCGCTACGGGTCGGCAGACACCAGCAAGGCCGCCAAGTACCTGCACTACGGAACGTACGGCGAACCCGACGAACCGCTGGTCGCGGATTTCTACTTCTGGCTGTTGCGCAATGGCGAACGAACCGTGCTTGTCGACTGCGGTTACGACGACGTGCGTGCCCGCGCACGCGGCTACCGGCAATCCCATCACCCCTTGCAGCTGCTGGCCCGCTTCGGGGTCCGGCCGGGGGATGTCGACCACGTGATCGCCTCGCACCTGCACTTCGACCACATCGGTAACCTCGGGCTCTTTCCCAACGCGACGTTCAGCGTGAGCCGGGACGAACTCGCCTTTTGGACCGGGCCGTTCGCGGACCGGCCGTTCTTCGCCCCGCACACGGAACAGGCCGAGGTGCAAACGCTCATCGGTTTGCAACGGGAGGGCCGGGTCCGCCTGGTCGACGGGGTCGAGGAACTGTTCCCGGGTATCACCGTCACACCGATCCGGGGCCACACACCGGGACAGCTCATCACGGAGGTGGCGGCCGCCGGCGCCCGCGTCGTTCTCGCCTCGGACGCGCTGCACTGGTACGAGGAGATGGAGCGCGACCGGCCCTTCTGGGTGTTTTGCGACCTCGAAGGCATGCACAAGGGCTACGCCTATCTCAACGAACTCGCCGTACAGCCCGGTGTTTCCGTCGTGGCCGGCCATGACCCGGATGTCATGCGGCGGTTCACCAGGGTCGACGACGACTGTGCGGATCTGAGGCTGCCCGTGGCGCCCGCGCAAGGAGAGCCGGTGTGAGGCGTGAGCGGCCCTGTTGAGTCGCGGCGTCCCGAATCCACACCGTCAGAGAGAAGGAAGTGTTGCATGCGCATGATCGCTGCCGTCATGGCCGAACAGGGGCTCCCCAAGCCCTATGCACAATCACGGCCGTTCGCGATCGAGGAGGTCGAGCTGGAGGGGCCGGGACAGGGCGAGGTCCTCATCGAGGTTCGGGCCGGCGGGCTGTGCCACTCCGACCTGTCGCAGGTGGCCGGCCAGCGGAAGCGGAAGCTCCCCGTGGTGGGCGGCCACGAAGGCGCGGGCATCGTGCGCGAGACCGGCCCTGGGGTAAAAGGGCTGTCCGTAGGCGACCACGTGGTGATGTCCGGCGCACCTGGGTGCGGCCGCTGTCGTACGTGCGGACAGAACCGGCCCAACTTGTGCGAGGGGAGCGGCTCCGCACGCGCGCAGGGGCTACTGCCCAACGGGGAGCGGAGGTTGAGTCTGAACGGTGATGCCCTGTACCACTACAGCGGGCTGTCCTGCTTCGCCCAGTACGCGGTCGTGATGCCTGACGCGTTGATCCGTGTCGATCCGGACATCCCACTCGACGTGGCGGCCCTGTTCGGCTGCGGAGTGGTGACCGGCGCCGGAGCGGTCTTCAATGCGGCGCAGGTGCCCCCGGGCCGCAGCGTCGCGATCATCGGACTCGGGGGAGTCGGACTCAGCGCGGTCATGGCCGCACGGCTCTCCGGGGCATCCGAGATCATCGGAGTCGACCTCGTTGAGGAGAAGTTCCCTCTCGCCCGCGAACTCGGGTGCACCCACACTCTGTCGGCCCGCGAGGCGGGCCTGGCCGAGAAGGTGAAGGACCTGACCGGTGGCGGCGTGGACTTCGCCTTCGAGGTGTCGGGCAGCGAACCGGCGGTCGCCACCGCTTTCGACATCACGCGACGCGGCGGCGAGATCGTGGGCGTCGGGCTGGGAGTGATGGAGGACACCTACCGGTACCCGCACACCCGCCTGGTCGCCGAGGAGAAGGTCATGCGCGGCTCGTTCATGGGCAGCGGAAACGCCATCGGCGACATACCGCGGTACATGAAGTACTTCCAAGAGGGCCGCATGCCCGTCGACCGACTGATGAGCGGAACGCTGGCCTTCGACGACCTCAACGGGGCTCTCGACCTGCTCGACCGTGGAGCGGTGATGCGCGAAGTCCTGTTGCCGAACCCGTAGACGCCGGAGACGGCCTCGGCGCATCACCTCGCACCTTGAACGGAACGCCCTGCCGGCCGTGCCGGCCGGCTCCCGTCGGGTGCTCGTACCTCCGGTGGACCTGAAACAGGGTCATCGAAGACCTGCGACAAGGAGTGTTCAATGACGAATGCTGGGGCGAATGAGGCTATAAGCCCTCCGACGAATCCAGTGCACGAGGACCCCGCGGTGCGGAAACAGCGCCGCAGAGTCGTGGTCACTTCGATGGTCGGGTCGGTGGTCGAGTTCTTCGACTTCGTCGTCTTCGCGACCGTCGCCGGCCTCGTCTTCGACGAGCTCTTCTTCCCGAGTGGCAACAAAGTCCTCGGCATGATGATGGCGCTCTCGACGTACGCTGTCGGATTCCTCGTCCGCCCGCTGGGCGGCCTGCTCTTCGGACACATGGGTGACAAGCACGGCCGGCAGCGCGTCCTGGTCGCCACCTTCGTCATCATGGCCTCGGCCACCGTGCTGATCGGCGTACTCCCGACGTACGGGACGATCGGTGTCGCGGCGCCGATCCTGCTCGTCGTCCTGCGCATCGTGCAGGGGCTGGGCGCGGGCGGCGAGTTCGGTGGCGCGGTCGTGATGGTGGTCGAACACGCCCACGACACGGGCAAGCGGGGGTTCTACGGTTCGCTGACGACGTGCGCCGTGTCCGGCGGCGTTCTGTTGGCCTCCGGGACACTGGCGGTGCTGACCGCCGTCACCTCCGATGAACAGTTCAAGGCGTGGGGATGGCGTGTGCCCTTCCTGCTCAGCGCAGTGTTGCTGCTTCTCGGGCTCTACATGCGTCGGCGTATCGCGGAGACACCCGTCATGAAGGCGGCGGTGGAGAAGGGCCAGATCGTCAAGAGCCCGCTGCGCGAGGTCTTCCGCAGGCACCGACGGGCGGTTCTGATCGCGGTGCTGGTGCCCACGGGCATGAATGTATCCGCTCAGGTCGTCAAGGTCTTCAGCGTCCCGTACGTCACCGGCGAGTCGGATGTTTCCGCCTCTTCCCTGCTGACCCTGATAACGATCGGTCAGATCTTCCACCTGGCGGGTCTCGTCGGGAGTGGTTGGTGGTCGGACAAGGTGGGCCGCAGGCTGCCGATGATCGTAGGCGCGGTCGGGTTGCTGATCTGGGGGTTCGCGTACTTCCCGCTGCTGATGTCCGGTTCGACGGCGTTGAGCCTGCTCGCCATCAGCGTGGCACTGGTGTTCGTCGGCTTCATCTACGGCCCGCTCGCCACCTTCCTGTCCGAGCTCTTCGGTACCGGGGTGCGCTACACGGGGCTGTCGTTGGCCTATCAGATCAACATCGCCTTCGCCGGCGGGTGCACACCCGCAGTGGCCACGGCCCTGAGCGGCGCCACGGATTCGTGGGTGATCGTCGCCGTCATGATGACGGTTTCCGCTGCGCTGACGCTTGGGGCGGTCATCGCCAGCCGGGACAACCACAAGTTGAGCCTGGACCGGGAGACCTGAGGCGGCGTTCGGGGCCTGCCGGGGTACGTGATGTCAGCGACCCTCCGTATCCGTCCCGGACAGCCATGCCTGAACAGGCCGCCTCCGATGTTCGTACTTGATGAGAGGGCTCACATGTCCGTACCGCATGTCTCCGTGCACGCCCTGCGCTACAGCAGCAGCCCCGGCCGCAGGGCGAGCGAGGTGTACTACCACCACGGCCTCTACGGCGAACCCGACGACGCCGTGGGGATGGACTACTTCTTCTGGCTCGTCCGCACTCCCACCAAGACCGTTGTCGTGGACTGCGGCTTCAGCACCGGCACGGCGGCGATCCGCGACCGCCGGATCGACACACCCGCCGAGGAGCTGCTGGCCCGGATGGGTACGTCCTTGGAGTCCGTCGACCACGTGGTGCTGACACACATGCACTTCGACCATGTCGGCAACACCGGCCTGTTCCCCCGGGCGACGTTCCACATGGCCCGGGCCGAGTACGACTACTGGACCGGCCAGTACCGCGATCGGCCGGCCTTCTCCTGGCCGGTCGAACCGCCGGACCTCGACGCGGTGCAGGCCCTTCATGCCTCCGGGCGGCTATGGCTCCTGGATGACGAGCAGCAGCTCACACCCGAGGTTCTGCTCACCCGCCTTCCTGGTCACACCCCCGGGCAGCTCGTCACTGAGGTGTCCGGGGGCACTCGACAAGTGGTGCTGGCCTCGGACGCCATGCACTACTACGACGAGGTGCGTCAGGACCGGCCCTTCTACCTCTTCACCGACCTCGTCGGCATGTACGACGCGTACACATGGCTGCGGGAACTCGACGCACGGCCCGTTACCGACGTTGTGCCAGGGCACGACCCGGAGGTCGCGAAGCGTTACGAGGAGGTGGAGCGTGACTGCTTCGACCTCCTCGCCCCCGTGTCCGCGAGTACGGCGCCGCGGTCTCTCGGCGCCGGGGTGGCACATCCGGACATCAGGGTCTGACGCACTGTCACCCCGCGTCCGCGGTGCGCTCTCCGTGCCGCGGACGCGCACGTACCGTGCACTACCTGACAGTCGATAGTAGAGAATATATACTGGTGTGTGTGGGGGACTACGTGTCGAGATCCGCAGAAGGGCTCGGCCGACCGGCGAGGATCGAGGTGAGGCACATGACTGGACGGACCGCCCTGGTGATCGGCGGCACCGGCCCGACCGGGCCGGACGTGGTGCGCGGGCTGCGCGAACGCGGTTTCGACACCACGGTCTTCCACAGCGGTCGGCACGAGGTCGACGATCTGCCGCCGGAGGTCCGACACCTTCACGGGGACCCTCATTTCGCCGAGACCCTGGCCGAGGCGCTCGGCGGGCGGGAGTTCGATGTGGTGGTCGCCCAGTACGGGAGGCTGCGCCACATCACCCAGCACTTTCGGCACCGCACCGGCCACCTCGTCGCCATAGGTGGCCTCATGAGCCCGCTCGCGCGGGTGGAGGACACACGTTGGGGGCCTCTCGGTCGACCGGCCCTGGTGCGCGAGGAGGCACGCCACTTCAGGACCGACGGCGAGGGGGACCGCCTCGGACTCCGAGTGGCCGAAGCCGCCCGCGGGTTGGCGGCGGCGCGCGCCGAGGGAGCGTTCCGGGCGACGTACATCGCCTATCCGACGCTCTACGGCCCTCGCCAGCCCGGCTCCCCGGAGTGGTCGATCGTGCGCCGGCTGCGTGACGGGCGACGCCACATCGTGGTGCCCGACGGTGGGAGGCGGCTGGAGTCGCGGGCTTTTGTGCGAAACGTGGGCCTGGCGCCCCTCCTGGCCGTCGACCGGCCCGAGACGGCCGACGGCGCGTCGTACGTGGTGACCGACCGTGAGACGTATGAGGTCCGGCAGCGCATCGAGTGGATCGCGCGCTACATGGGCGTCGACGTGGAACTGGTCGACCTGCCCTACGACGTGGCCACGCCGGCGCACCCGTACTACCGCGGGGGGCAGCAGCATCGGGTGGTGCTGGGCGAGCGGATCCGGTCGGACCTGGGCTACGAGGACCGCTACGACGCGGCGTCGGCGCTCCAGCAGACCGTCGACTCGCTGCTCAGCGCGTCCGACACCGACATCAACGAGATCGAGGAACAGCTAGGTGACCCCTTCGACTACGCCCAGGAAGACCAGCTCATCGACTGGTGGCGGCGGACGCGCGACGACGGGCCCCGGCCCGCGGGCCAGCCCTTCAGGTATGCCCACATCTACCGCCACCCCACCGGGCCCGGGGAATCCTGGCGGCGGCCCCCGGCCCGCTGACGCGGCGCCCGGCCCCTCACGCGCGGACCTGTCGCGCCTCGGGCCGTCCGCGCTCGCCCCCGGACTGTGGCGCATGGCCCTGCCGTTCCCCAGCCCGCTGGGCTACTCCTTCTCCTATCTGTTGCGCTACGAGACCGGCTTCGTCGCGGTCGACCTCGGATGGGACACCGACGAGGGCTGGGAGCTGTTCTGTGCGGCGCTGACCCGCGCGGGCGGCAGCCTGGACGAGCTGGCCGGTGTCGTCGTCACGCACGCCCACCCCGACCACTACGGACTTGCCGAGCGCGTGCACCGGCACACCGGCGCGTGGATCGGTATGCACCCGGCGGAGCAGGTGCAGATCGCTCGCACCGAGAAGGCGCGCCGCCGCCGCGTGATCGACATCGAGAGTTGGCTGCGGCGCTGTGACGTGCCGCGTGGGCGACAGGACGAAATGCTGTCGGACCGGGAGCAGTTGATGGGCGACCTGCCGTCGGCATGGCCGGACGTGCCCCTGCTCGACGGGGCCGCCGTACCCGGTACGGGCGGCCACTTGAAGGCGATCCACACGCCCGGGCACACCCCTGGACACCTGGTGTTCCACGACGGGGAGCGCAACATGCTGTTCACCGGGGACCACGTCCTGCCGAGGGTGACCCCGAACGTGTCCTGGAGGCCGAACTCCGCGCCTGATCCGCTGGAGGACTACCGCCGCTCGGTGGCCCGGCTCACGCCGTACGGGGACGCGCTCGCGTTGCCTGGTCACGAGTGGTCGTTCGATCGGCTCGGGTCACGTCTGGAGGAACTCGACGCGCACCACGAAGAGCGGCTCGATGAGATCGAGACGCTGGTCGGCCTGGGGCACCGCACCGTATGGAGTGTGGCCCGGGCGGTGAGCTGGGCGCGTCCGTTCGACTCACTCGCCCCGCGTGCCGTCCGGTCGGCGCTGGGGGAGACCCACGCACACCTGACCCGCCTGAGCAACGTGGGCCGGCTGGTCCTGGAGGAAGGCGAGCCGCCGGTGTGGCGGGCCGCTGCCGCGTGATTGCAGGAGGAAGGCCGGTTCACGGGCCGGCGGCGGGCACAACGGGCCGTTCAGCTTGTCGAACCCGTGGCGGGGGCGGCCTTCTTCCGGGTGCGGGCGCCCTCCCATTCCTCGATGTGGCGCAGCCGGACCTGACGATGGTCGGACATGGCGTCGATGACACCATCGGTGTCCCGGGCGGCGAACTTTTTGATCATCGCCTGGTGGTGCCGGTAGCTGCGGGTACTGTCGACCGGTTCGGCCGCACCGTAGGGAGCGGCGACGTCCCACAGGTAATTCAGCAGAGTCAGGAGCCGGTCCGACCCCGTGCGCTCGAACGCCACGAAATGGAATTCCCGGTTCAGGTCGAGGTACTGGAGCCGGTGATCAGGGCTGGTGTGTTTCTTCATCAGCTCGTTGACGCGACGCATTTCCTCGACGTCCCCATCAGTGATCTTGGGGACGGCCATGGTGTAGGCCTCGGTCTCGAGGATCTCGCGGAGCCGGTAAATGTCCGAGAGGTCGCTGGAGGTGAGCTCGCGGGTGAAGAAGCCCTGCGCCTGCCGGTGCTCGATATAGCCGCTCGCGGTGAGCGACCTCAATGCCTCGCGTACGGGAATATGAGAGACATCCAGCTCGGCGGCGAGCGCGGAGGGGGACAAGCGCGATCCGGGAGGGAACCGGCCCTCGGCAATGGCCGTCTTGATGCTGCGTGTTGTGTAGGCGACCAGGGTCTCTGGCTTACCTGTGCCGTCTTTGGGCATATGGATCCCCGCCTCGGGTTGAAATCTACTATCTATTCTAGATGCTGGACAGGAGATCGCGGAGCGGCTCAGCTCGTCGTGCTCCCGGGAGCCTGCTCTCCCGCCCCTCCCCGCCGACTGAACAGCGAGCCGAGCACCGAGGCCAGGAGCAGGGCGACAAAAACCCGTACCAACTGGACCGTGACGATCACGCCGGCCGAGGCACCGGACCCGATGGCGATCGCGGTCACGGCAGGTAGCCCACCCGGAGTTGACGCCAGATAGCCATCGAGCTGACTCATCGCTGTGGCCTTGGCAAACAGAGCCCCAGCCAGGGCGCAACCGGCGAGCCCGAGGAGCAACTGGCCGGCTATCAGCGGGAAGGACTTCACCAGCAGGCGCATCGTGGCGGGGGAGAGCGACACCCCTGCCGCCAGGCCGATGAGGGCGTACCCGGGCAGCAGGAGTGGCTGGGGGACGGCTGTGCTGGGGAAGAGTCCTGACAGGGACAGGCCGGTGGCGACAAGCAGAGGCAGCACGATCCGTGAACCGCTGAACGAGATCCGGCTGGCGAGCATCATCCCGGCCACCAGGCAGGTGGCGGCGAAGGCGGCCCCGGACCAGTCGCCGAGGCCGGTCTCCGGCGACTGCGTACTCGCCTGAGCCGTCGACCGGCCGCCCCCCCCAGCACGTGGGCGGCCAGCGGGACGGAGACGAGGACGGCGATCACCCGCAGATACTGGATCGCCATGACAGCCGCGTCGTCCCCGCCCACTTCGCGCACCACACCCGTCACACCGGAGGCGGCCCCGGCAATCGAGGCAAACGCCGCCGTCGTGGCAGAGATACCCGGGGCCAGGCGGAGCAGTTGGCCGCAGGCCATCGTGACGGCGAGCGTCACCAGGACGGATCCGATGATCTGGACCGGAGCGTCGAGCACCAACCGCACTACGTCGTCGTCGATCTGCGAGCCGGCGGCGACGCCGACCACTGCGAGACCGTAGCCCTGCATGCCGCCCGGGAGCCGGCGTTCCCCGCCGGTCATCAAGGTGGTCGCGGCGCCTGCGATCACGCCGGCGAGCAGAGCGGCGGACGGGACTCTCAGGAGTGTCAGGACGGCTGCGGCGACCGCATAACTGGAGACGAGGAGTGCCCAGAACCGTGGCTGGCTCATCTTGTTGCGGTCGTTGGCGGGCAAGGCGCCCTTCTCCTTTCACAGCCGCACACACGCGCGGTCGCACACATCGGGGGCCACAGTTGATCAACGACCGTGGTACTTCGGGTGACGCTTCTCCCGGAAGGCGCTCATGGCTTCCTTCGAGTCCTCGGTCGACTGGATGACGGCCTGGTGGGAGGAGACGAGGTCGAGTGAGGCGGCGAAGCTCATCGACTCGCCGTGTACGACCGCACGCTTGATCATTCGGGTGGCCAGCGGAGGAGCGGCGGCCACCCGGGCTGCGAACTCGCTGACCCGCTCCTCGAATTCGTCGTCGGCGTAGACGTGGTTCACCATGCCCAGTTCAAGAGCAGTCGCGGCATCGACGAACTCGCCTGTCCACAGCAGCTCAAGTGCCTTGGCCCGACCGACCAGGCGGGGCAGCAGATGGCAGCCCCCGTCTCCGGGGAGCAGACCGACCCGGATGTACCCCTCGGACAGTTGGGCGCCGGACGCCGCGAGTCGGATGTCGGCCATCAGCGCCATGTCGAGTCCGGCGCCGACCGCCACGCCTGGAAGCGCGGCGAGGTAGGGCTTGTCGAAAGCCTCCACGGCGCGCGCCACGATGTGGACCTTGTCGGTGAGCATGCGCTTGTCCGACCAGGGCGTACCTCGCTCGGTTGCGAACCCGTCGAGGTCGACGCCTGCACAGAAGGCCCCGCCGGCGCCTGTCACGAGCACCACCCGGACATCGTCGTTGTACTGGGCCTCGTCCAAGAAGCCGGCCCACTGCTGGAGCATTTCGAAGGTGAAGGCGTTCTTCCGGTGGGGCCGGTTGAGCGTGATCGTGCCCACCCCTTCGTGGATGGAGAACTCGATGTCGGCCATGTGTGTTGCTCCTTCACAGGTGGGAGGGGCGGGATCTCCCCACCGTGACTCTATAATATATTCCTGCCGCGTGTCTCCTCTTCGCCGCCCCATCTCCTGGCTCCGAGTGGGTTCCAGGGGGTGGGTGTCGCTATCACCCTGCGGGAAGTGTTGACGCCCTCCGGGGTAGAGGATAGATGATATATCGCAGCTGACGCCGGGCCGTGTTCGGGACCTCACGCCGCCGCTCACATCCACGCGGGCAACCGCCCCACGGCCTGTACCGCACACCGGAACAAGGAGTAAGGGAACTGTGACCATCCCCCCAGCGAACCGGGTTGTCGTCAAGCAGGAAGTCGATCTGCGTATAGGAGGTGCATTCGAACCCGGACGCGGGCCGACGTTCGCCGTGACCAACCCCGCGACCGAGGACGTCATCGCGGAGATCCGCGAAGCCTCCCCGGAGCAGATCGACCGCGCTGTCGCCGAGGCGCAGGCAGGTCTCGACCGAGGGGAGATGAGTAACGCCGAGGAGCGATCGGCCGCCCTGAACCGACTGGCCGATGTCATCGAAGCGCACGCGGACGAGATACTCGCCGTATCCGTCGACGAGGTGGGCACGCCCGTGTCCACGGCGAAGAACATGCACGTGGACACGTCTCTTCGGGCGCTGCGTCAGCTGGCGATGGACACGCTGACCGACCGGACCGAGCACCTGGGCCGCGACGAGGGGCCGCCCGCCAGCGACTCAAAGGTGATCCACCGCCCCGTCGGCGTCGTGGCCGGCGTCTGTGCCTACAACTACCCACTGCTCTTTGCCGTGATCAAGATGGGAGCCGCCTACGCCGCAGGCTGCCCGACCGTCCTGTTGTCCTCCCCGAACGCCCCGCTGAGCCTGCTCAACTTCGGCCGCTACGCGCAGGAGGCGGGCCTGCCCTCCTCCGCGCTCAGCGTGCTGGCCGGTGGCGTCGACGTGGCCCAGCGCCTCATCTCACGTCCGCAAGTCGCCAAGGTGAGCTTCACCGGCTCCGTGCCCGCGGGCAAGGCTGTCATGGCGACCGCCGCCGAAGGGCTCCGCGGCGTGGTCCTCGAACTGGGCGGCAAGTCCGCCGCGATCGTGCTGCCCACAGCGGATCCCGAGGCGGTCGTGGCCCCCATCCACTCCCGCTACCTGCGCAACGCAGGGCAGGGCTGCGCCTCTCCCACGCGCATTCTTCTCCACGAGTCGCAGGCGGCCGCCTTCCTCGCGCGCAGCCGTGAGTACTTCGCCTCCGTCTCGGTCGGCGACCCGTGGGACCCCGAGACCCTCGTGGGCCCCGTCATCAGCGCCCGGCACCGCGAGAACGTGCTCGGCTACATCGAATCGGCCCTCGCCGACGGCGGCGAGATCCTGGCGCGCGGGCACAGCCCGGAGGGGAGGGGTTGGTGGGTGGCACCCACGCTGATCGGCGGACTCGGAAATGAAGCCCGGGTGAACCAGGAGGAGATCTTCGGTCCGGTCGCCACCGTCCAGACCTACCGCGGCATCGACGAAGCCGTCGCCCTTGCCAACGACTCGACGTTCGGCCTGCACGCCACGGTATGGGGTCCGATGGAGGAGGCCGCGGCCCTCGCCCCGCGCCTCGACGCCGGTCAGGTCTCTCTCAACGGCGGAGGCGCCAAGCGCCCGGACGCGCCGAACGGCGGCTGGAAGAACAGCGGCATCGGCCGCGAGTTCGGCGAGGCCGGGATCCGCGAGTTCCTGGAGCCGGTGCACATCCAATGGCCCGTCAACTGAGCGGCCCCCATCAGCCGTTCCACACCGGGCCGGTACGCCATACCGACGAGCCCACGAGCCGCGACGCGAAGGATGGTCAGTCATGCCCGATATGCGATACGCCGTGCACGCCCTCCGTTACGCACAGAGCGTTGGTGAACGATCCTCGTACTTCTACCGCTACGACCTGTCCGGGGAGCCCGACGGAAGGCAGGACATCGACTGGTACTTCTGGCTGTTGCAGGGCAACGGCAAGACAGTTCTCGTCGACTGCGGGTTCGACCAGGAGCGCGCCGCACGCAAGGGGCGGTACGGAGGCACCGATCCGCGTGAGCTGCTGTCACGGGCCGGCGTGCGAGCCGCAGATGTCGACCACGTGATCATCTCGCATGCCCACTACGACCACGTGGGCAACATCGGGCTGTTCCCGCAGGCCACCTTCACCATGGCGCGCTCCGAATACCAGTGGATCACCGGCCCTTACGCCGACCGCTTCCCGACCTGCTGGACCGTCGAGCGGGAGGAGCGTGACCTCATCGAGAACCTTCACCGCGACGGCCGCTTCACTCTCGTCGACGGGCGCACCGAGGTCTTCCCCGGAATCGAGGTACGGCCCGTCGGCGGACACACCCCCGGGCAAACACTCACCGAGGTCACCACGGACTCCGGGCAGATCGTCCTCGCCTCTGACGCGGCCCATCTCTACGAGGAGTTGGAGCAGGACAAACCGTTCAACATGCTCCACGATCTCGACCGCATGTTCGCCACGTATGAGGAACTGCGCGAGCTGAGTGCGCGCCCCGGCACGAGCGTCATAGCCGGTCACGATCCGATCGTGGGTCGGTCCCACGCGGAGGTGGAGCCGGACTGCTTCGACCTGACCCGGCCCGTCGGACCGTGACCGCACCAACGCGGTGCGGCACACATGCAGAACGCTCACGACGTACAGCATCTGATGAAAGGCATGACGAACAATGACCATTGTCCCCGCCGGTATTCCTGCCACGAGTCGGGCGGCCGTGGTGGTCGGCTTCGACGAGCCACTTGAGGTACGCGAGATACAGATACCCGAACTGGAGCCCGGAGCGGCCCTCGTCGAGATCGAGGCGGCCACGGTGTGCGGGAGTGACGTGCACCTGTGGGACGGGTCCATCTCGGCCATCCGCCCGCTGGAACTGCCGATCGTCCCCGGCCACGAGATGGCGGGTCGGGTCGTCGCCCTGGGATCACAGGACATCACCGACATCGTGGGTGACCCTCTCGAGATCGGCGACCGCATCGTGTTCACCCAGGGGCGGTGTGGCAACTGCTACCACTGCACGGTGGCCGGCCAGCCCAACCTCTGTTCCGACCGCAAAAATTACGGCACCAACTGCGAACGCTTCCCCTACCTTGTCGGGGGCTTCGCCGAGCACTGTTACGTCTACCCGAGCTCGCGCAAGATCAAGATTCCGGACGGCGTGAAGTCGGAGTGGGCCTCAGCCGCCAGCTGTGCGCTGCGCACCGTGGTCAAGGCCTTCGACCGGCTCGGGCCGGTGCAGCCCTGGCAGACGGTCGTCATCCAGGGGTCAGGTCCGCTCGGCCTGTTCGCCACAGCGATGGCCTCGACGTTGGGCGCGGCGCGCATCCTGGTGGTCGGTGACCCGGCCGACCGTCTCGACCTGGCCAGGGTCTGGGGCGCGACGGAGACCGTATCGGTCTCGGATCACCGTGACCCTGCCGCTCGCGTCGACGAGATCAGGGAACTCACCGGCGGCGTCGGCGCCGAGATCGTCATGGAGTTCTCGGGCGCACGCACCGCGTTCACGGAGGGGGTGAGCATGGTGCGCCGCGGCGGCCGATTCCTCGTGGCCGGTCAGGTGGGCCCGCACACAGTGGAGTTCGAGCCCACCGCGATCACCCGTGGACACATCGATGTCATCGGATCCTTCTCGGCCTCCGAGGCCGAGTACTGGCGGGCTCTGCGGTTCATGCACGACAACAAGGACCGATTCGACTTCGACCGGATGTTGTCGAACCGGTACGGCCTCGGCGATGTCACCAAGGCCCTCCAGGGAATGCAGGGGCTGAGCGAGATCAAACCAGTGATCGTGCCGGGGCTGTCCGGCTGAAGGGGCCGGGGCCACGCCTCGCGGGGTGGTGGCCCGCCTCCCGACTGTCCACCCGCACGCATACGGCTGTGCCCGTCCTCCCTCATGGGACGGACGGGCACAGCCGTAGCGGTTCGCGGTCACACCACGCCGGACTCTCTCAGCGCGCTCAACTCATCTGGGGAGAAGCCGAGTTCACCCACAAGTACCTCCTCCGTGTGGGCTCCGAGACGGCCGGGACGAGTGGGTTCGACCATGGCGGAGCTGGACAAGACCAGGGGATTGCCCCAGGTGAGCCACTCGCCCTTCTCGTCGTGCATGCGTCGCAGCACGGGCCGTTCGGCGACGTGCGGATCCTCCAGAACCTCCGGCAGGGTGATCACCGGAGCCGCCGGGATGTGCGCGTCCCGCAGTACCTCACCGATCTCGTGCTTGGACAGTGTCACGGTCCACTGCTCGACGAGCTTGTCCACGGCCTCCATCTCCGCGCACCGCACCGCCATGGTGGCGAAACGCGAATCGTCGGCTTCCGGATTGCCCATCAGTGCGCACAGCCGCTGCCAGTGCGCGTCCGTCGGACACAGCAGAGCGACCCAACCGTCGTTGGTCCGGTACGCGTTGTACGGGCTGACTGCGAGCCCACCGTTGCGATTGCCGGTGCGTTCGGGAATGGTGCCGCCGCTGTTGACGTACCCGGCGATGTTCGAGGTCAGGGACGTCATTGCCGCGTCCTGCAGAGCGATCTCGACATGCTGGCCCTCGCCGGTCCGCTCCCGCTGATACAGCGCGGTCATCACACCTGCGAGCAGGTGACTGCCACCGAGGAAGTCCACGACCGAGGGGCCGGTGCGCAGGGGAGGACCGTCGTCGAAGCCTGTGGTGCTCATGAACGCGGTACGTGCCTGGATGGACATGTCCATGGACGTTTCCCCCGCGTACGGCCCGTACGAGCCGTAGCCGGTACCGGAGGCCATGATCAAACGCGGATTCGCACGGCTCAGGGTCTCGTATCCGAGCCCGAATCGATCCATCGCACCGGGGGAGAGGTTCTGCACCAGGACGTCGGCCTGCCGCACCAGTTTGAGCAGAACCTCTCGGCCGGCCTCCTGCTTCAGGTCGAGGCGGATGAACCGCTTGCCGGCGTTGATCAGTTGGAACTGTACGGCGACGCCCTCGTCGTCGACCGTCGGCAACCGCCGGTAGGGATCGCCGTCCGGGGCCTCGACCTTGATGACATCGGCCCCCATGCGGGCCATGAGCATCGAACAGTAGGGCCCAAAGTAGAACTGGCCCAGATCTATCACTTTGATGCCGTCAAGTGCGGTCATGTGTCACCACCTGTGTATGTAGGAACTGAGTGCGTCGCTCGGCACACGCTCATGAGGCAGCCGCGCCGTCAGCCGCTGCCGCGACCCCGACCGCCCCCGAGGCCACCAGTGCGGCGACTTCCTCGGTGCTCTTGCCGAGGACGCCCGCCAGGACGTCCTGAGAGTTCTCGCCGATGCGCGGCGGAGTCCTCGACTCGGCCTGCGGCCAGGACGTGGAGCGCACCGGGTTGCGCACCGTCGGGACCGACCGCTCGGCCGTGCCGACCTCCTGAATTACCTCGTTGACCTGGGCCTGTTCGGAGGCGATGGCCTCGTGGAGTTCGAGCACCGGGCTGCAGGGGACATCGGCTTCGTCGAGGGCCGTGAGCCAGTCCTCGCGCTTCCGGGTCCGGAAGATCTCCTCGATCATCGGGACGAGGACGTCGCGGTTGCGCAGCCGGTCGGCGTTGGTCGCGAAGCGCTCGTCGTCCGGCCACGCCGGGCGCCCAACGGCTGTGCACAACCGCTTCCAGAATCCGTTCGTGAAGGCGCCGACCATGACGTACGCGCCGTCGCTGCACTCGAACGCCTGGTAGGGCACGATCTGCGCGTGGGTACGCCCACTGCGTGGCACGGTTTCGCCGAGTCCCGCGACCCCCGGTATGTAGTTCGCCATCAGCGCGATGCTGCTGTCCAGCATGGCGACCTCGATGTGCTGGCCCTCCGGATGCTGGTCCCTGGCGTACAGGGCGGTGAGAATGCCGGTCAGGCCGAACAGGCCGGTGCCGTAGTCGCTGAGGGGGGCGCCGACACGGACGGGCCCGCCCCCCACCTCGCCGGTGATTCCCATCAGGCCCGAGACGGACTGCATGATGATGTCGTTCGCGGGACGGCCACTGAGCGGGCCGTGGGCGCCGAAGGCCGAGAGGGAGCAGTAGACGACGCCGGGGCGGCGCTCGCGAACGTGGTCGTAGCCGAGGCCGAGCCGGTCCATCACGCCGGGGCGGAAGTTCTGGACGATGATGTCGGACTTCTCAGCCAGTTCGAGCGCGACAGCGCGGCCGGCCTCGGTGTGCAGGTCCAGGGCGACACCTCGCTTGTTGCGATTCAGTGCGAGGTAGTAGTCGCTCTCGAACCGGCCGAGCATCGGCTTGCCCATGTGCCGGGCGCCGTCGCCGCGCCCGGGCTTCTCGATCTTGATGACGTCGGCACCGAGATCGGCCAGCATCATCGTGGCGTACGGACCGGCCGCGGCATGGGTGAAGTCGAGGACGCGGAGGTCCCGGAGGGGGCGGGCACCACTGGTCATATGTGTTCCTGTTCTCCTCGCAGGCGGATGTGCGGGTGGCGGGACGACGTGGGGCCGGCCCTGGGTGAGGGCCGGCCCCACACCATCGCGGCGGCAGGCAGGCAGGTCCGCCCGGCCCGACCGTGCCGCTCCGTGGACGAGCAGGGCAGGAGCCGGGTGCGGAGAAGCGACCCACCGCCGTTTCACGCGGGCCGCCCGGGTGGGGCGCCCACGTCGTCCGTACGGTCAGCCCGCGGCGCGGCCGTCCTCCTCGACGTCCACCGGGAACTGCACCGGCCCGTGCTCGCGGCTCGGCAGCGCGAAGATCACGGTGCCGGGCATGACGTCGTCACCGCGCTGGTTGACCGAGGTGAAGGTGCCCTTGACGTAGCAATTACCGGTCTTGGCGCCGCGCCACTTGTCGACGACCTCGCCCTTGATCCGGTAGACGTCACCGAGGAAGACCATGCCGCGGTACTGGAAGTCGAGGTCGGCGACCCAGCCCTCGTCGCCCGGCCACAGGCTGGCCCAGTAGGTGGCGTAACCGCCGCGCTGGGAGCCGTAGTCGTAGGGCGCCGGCATGCCGATCTCGCTCGCCATGTACTCGTCCCAGTGGACGCGCTCGATCGCCTGCGGGATGCCGGTCTTGGGGTCGACCACGGCCGCCTTCGGAGAGCGGCGACGGTAGTCCAGCCAGTACTTGCCGGCCCGCACGTGCGGTGAGCCGATGCCCTGCAACCAGGCGACCATGTCCGGAACGGTCAACGGCCCCTTTGTGACCGGGTCGATGGTGTCTCCTGCCCGGACGTCCTCCCAGTACCGCGTCTCTTTGCCGCGAGGATGCTCCGCCTCGACCTCGGAGTCGATCTGGGCGATGTCCTCGGCGGTGTAGGTGCCCAGCTCCAGCGTCTTGTTCTTGCCCTGGGACTTGGACTCGCCGCGCTCCATCCGGAAGATCGGCATGATCTGGATGGCCACCAGCTCGTCATGCTGGTTGTAGTAGCGGATCTCGTCAGCCTGGACGAGCATCCGGTTGGCCATGCGACCGGACTTGAAGTCCAGCTTCACGAGCTCCTTGGTCGCGCGGACCTTGTCACCGTCGTACAGGGGCTTGAAGAACCTCCAGTGGTCGCCGGAGTGGAGACCGTGCACGCCGGGGAGACCCTGGCCGTGCCGCAGGTCCCAGCTGCCCCATGCGACGCCGTAGTAGACCCCGGGGGGAGCGATGAGCTTGCCGTGTGGACCGGAGGCGGCGTAGTCCTCGTCTGTGTAGAGGGGGTTCTGGTCGCCGGTGGCGCGCGTGAAGTGAGTGATGCTGTCGCCGTTGATGTACCGGATGTACGGCTGCTCGATGGGCTTGACCTTGCCCATGCGGTTGCGCATCTTCTGCAGCGCTTCCTCGGTCATCTTGCCGTACTCGGGGTTGGCCTCGGTGCCCACGGGCCGCTCCTTTGGTAGATAGTATATTCTCGTGATTGCTCTACGTGGCCCACTCAAGGCCGGACGGCGAGCACGTCAGGAGATTAATATATTCTCTACTCTGTGTCGATAGGTCAGGTGCGGGAGGGGATCGGGGCCCGGCGCGGCACGAGGCGCTGATGATGGTGGCGAGGGGCTCAAGGGGCTGATGACGAACCGCCGAGTGCGCGGGGCGACTTGGCGGCCGTTCGGCCTGGCTGACCGCCCCGACCGCGCGGCCGCGGCCGCGCAGGATCACCGGACAGGGAGCCCGAGGCGCCGTACCCACGCGTCGATCTGGTCCCCGGATTCGCGTACCTTCTCGCCCTGAACGGCGAGGCCGTCGGCGATGGTCGCTCCGGGGCAGGAGGCGCGGTAGTCACGTTCGGTCGTGCCCAGGCCGCTCATGGCGTAGGTGGTGATCGGGACGACGGTCTTGTCGCGGAAGTCGAGGCTCTCCGTGAACGTCGTCATGATCATCGGGGCGCGTACGTTCCAGATCGGACTGCCGAGCAGGACCGTGTCGTAGCGGGCGATCGCACGCAGCGGGTTGGCGACGTCGGGGCGGGCGTCGTCCTCCTGTTCGCGGACATTACGGGCGACGGTCTCGGCGTAGCTGTCCGGGTAGGTGTCGGCGGCCTCGATGCGATGGACGTCGCAGGTGATCCGGTCGGCGATCATGCCGGCCAGGACTTCGGTGTTGCCCACCTTGAGGTCCCGGCGCTTGCCGTAGTAGTAGTTCTCGCCCGGTCGGGAGAAGTACGCCAACAGGATCCGACGCGGCTCCGGGCCGGATGTGGCGGACCGTGTGCCGGGTTCCGTTGTGGTGGACGCCGCGGGTTCCGCCGGAGTGGATGACGAGGAGCCGCCGACCGTCGCCGCCGCCGCGCCGGCCAGCAGGCCTCGCAGGACGGTGCGCCGCTGCGGCCTGCTGGGGAAGACGACGGAACTCACCGGTCGAGGGCTCCGGTTCAGGCGTCCAGTCGCCGGGCGCTCAGCCACTTGACGATCTCCGGGTCGTGGTGGTCGAAGAAGAGCGTGGCTCCGGTGTCCAGGGTGGCGATGGACGCCATCTCGTCGGCGGCGAGCTCGAAGTCGAACACGTCCAGGTTCTCGGCCATCCGCTCGGGCTGCACCGACTTCGGGATCGAAGCGACGCCGCGCTGCACGGCCCAGCGCAGCACCACTTGGCCGACCGACTTCCCGTGCTTCTTGCCGATCTCGCTGAGCACGGGGTTGGTGAACAGGCCGTTCTTGCCCTGCGCGAAACCGCCCCATGCCTGGAGCTGCACGCCCTGCTCGGCCATCAACTCCTGGTATTCGGTGCGCTGGTGGAAGGGGTGTGCCTCGATCTGGTTGACCGCGGGCACGATCTCGTTGTTGATGATGAGGTCGAGAAGACGGTCGGGGAAGAAGTTGGCGACACCGATCGCCTTGGCGAGCCCTTCCCGGTTCAAGGACTCCATGGCCCGCCACTGCCCGTACACGTCGCCGTAGGGCTGGTGCATCAGATAGAGGTCGAGGTGATCGAGGCCGAGCTTGTTCAGGGAGGTCTCGAAGGCGCGCTTGGTGGTGTCCTCGGCGGGGGCGTCCTGGACGTACAGCTTGGTGGTGATGAAGAGGTCCTCGCGGGGGATGCCGCTGGACTTGATGGCGCGGCCGACGGCTTCCTCGTTGCCGTACGAAGCTGCCGTGTCGAGCAGCCGATAGCCGGCGGCGAGGGCGTCGGTGACGGCCTGTTCGGTCTCTTCGGCGAGGATCTGATAGACGCCGAAGCCGATGATCGGCATCTTGACGTCGTTGTTCAGGGTGACGTGCTGCATGGGTTCTCCAGGGGGAGGCAGAGGGCGTGGAAGTGGGCGCTGGGGTCAGCGCTCCATCATCTTCATCTGGCCTTCGGTGTGCGTGTCGCCGGCCGCGGGCGGAAGGTCCGTCAGGCGCTTCAGCTGGGCGGGAGTGAGCTGGATGGCGTCGGCGGCGGCGTTCTCCTCGAGGCGGCTGACGCGCTTGGTGCCCGGGATGGGGGCGATGTCGTCGCCCTGGGCGAGCAGCCAGGCGATGGCGACCTGGGCCGGGGTGGCATCGGCCTCGGCGGCGATGTCCTTGACCTCGTCGGCCAGGCGCAGGTTGTGCTGGAAGTTCTCACCGGTGAAGCGAGGGTTGTCGCGCCGGAAGTCGTCCTTGTCGAAGCCCTCGGTGGAGCGGATGGTCCCCGTGAGGAATCCGCGGCCGAGCGGGGAGAACGGGACGAAGCCGATGCCGAGTTCGCGCAACGTCGGGAGGACCTGAGCCTCGGGGTCTCGCGTGAAGAGGGAGTACTCGGACTGGACGGCGGTGACCGGTGTGACGGCATTCGCCCGGCGGATCGTGTCGGGCCCGGCCTCGGACAGGCCGAACGCGCGGACCTTGCCCTCGGCGATCAGCTCGCCCACGGCGCGCGCCGTCTCCTCGATGGGCGTGTTCGGGTCGACGCGGTGCTGGTAGTACAGGTCGATGTGGTCGGTGCCGAGGCGGGTCAGTGA
This sequence comes from Streptomyces sp. NPDC002790, assembly GCF_040295505.1. Classification (NCBI taxonomy): domain Bacteria; kingdom Bacillati; phylum Actinomycetota; class Actinomycetes; order Kitasatosporales; family Streptomycetaceae; genus Streptomyces; species Streptomyces sp. NPDC002790. Next base: position 61,222 of record NZ_JBEOVM010000004.1, read on the forward strand.
GCCCTCGACGGCGGATCGGATATTGGCCGGGCCGGAGTCGACGTTCCCCGGGCCGCCTCCCTCGTGGGACACCAGGCCGAACTTCGTCGCAAGGACCACCTCGTCGCGGCGCCCCTTCAGCGCGCGGCCGAGCAGTTCCTCGTTGGTGTACGGACCGTAGATCTCGGCGGTGTCGATGAAGTTGACACCGAGCTCCAGCGCACGGTGCACCGTGCGGATGGATTCCGCGTCGTCGGTTCCTGCTCCGGTGTAGGCCTGGGACATGCCCATCGCCCCGAGACCGATCCGGGAAACGTTCAGATCACGCAGGTGGATGTGGTGCATCATGCTCTCCGCTCCATCGATTCGGGGCCGGTTCCACTCTCGTCCGGTGGTCCGGCCGCCGCTCGTCGGGAGCTCGCCGCCACGCGCGGCGAGCCGACCCGGGCACGACCACGCGCGCCCTCCGTGACCCGGCAGGTGCGCTGCGGCCGCCCTTCTCGCCGGAAGCCTACGACCGACTTGGCCGCGTCATCGCGTCTGCGCTGCCTCAATGGGGGGCCGAGCTGTTAGGGGGAGTGACAGGGCCCCTCACGTCACGACCTCTCCGACCCCGCCTCCCGCACCTACTACGACAAGAAGATCAAGGAGGGCAAGCACCACACCCAAGCCCTCCTCTGCCTCGCCCGCCGCCGAACCGACGTCCTCTACGCGATACTCCGCGACGGCACCTTCCACCAACCCCGGCCGACGGCTGCCGTCACCTGACCAGCGGCTCCGCGAGGAGAACGACTCGATCAGCCTCCACATCGAAACCGAGCACCGGATGACCCGAGTCACTCTCCGGATCCATCAGCACCGGCTTGCCCAAGTGCCGCCCGATCTCACGAAGGAAGCCACAGAACACGTCCAGTCGCTCCTGGCCCTGCAACTCCCGCAGATTGACGTCGAAGTCGATCTCATCGTCGGCATGGGAGCGGAAGATCGCCAGCACACCGTCCACTGGCCACACCCGCAGACTCGGGCACTCGGCGTCCACAGGGCGCCCCGGCACGGCCTCCGCACGAGGCAGCGGGAGCGCCGTCTCGCCTTCGGAGTACTGGCACTTCCAGCCCCTCGCAACGACAAGATCGAGAACCGACTGCCAGTCCTCCAACGAGGCGCCTGAGACACGCACATCCGGCAGCGACCCCATCAAGTCCGGATCGAAGAAGCAACTCACGTCGTCCCACAGCAGATCGGCCATGCCGCCATGCTGCCCGCCGAATCGCACCAACGCAGCCCCGTTTCCCTTGACCAAAGAGATAGGGGCCCCGTGACCGGAGCCCCTGTCGCCGACTGCGTCTGGGTGGCATTTGTGGGCGGACGAGCTGTCTGAGGTGTGAGGGTGGCGGGACGCCTCAAGGAGAGATGTCGCGGGCCGGGTCTGACGATGCGCCTGCCTCGTCGGGCTCCAGCTCCAGTCGTTCGCGCCGGTCCACTCGCGCTGCGGCCCGCGCGAAGGCGCACACGTGCCGCTCCATGCGACGCTTCGCGCCCACTTCGTCCCGCTCCCGGATCGCCCGGGTGACCCGTGCGTGGGCCCGCGTGGTCACCCGGCGGATGTCGTCGTCCAGGAACCCCTCGATGTCCGTTGCCGCGTGGATCGAGCCGGACAGGGCGCTCATGAAGCCGATCAGCAGCTCGTTGCCCGACGCTCGGGCGACAGCGGTGTGCCAGCGGATGTTGCCGCGCAGGAACCGCGGCACGTCGCCGGCGACACCGGCGTCCACCAACTCCTCGTGGGCCGAATCGAGTTGCTTCAGGTCGTGCTCTGTGCGGCGAGCGGCGGCCAGCGCCGCGCAGGCGGGTTCGACGGCCTCCCTTGTCTCGTGCAGGGCGTCGAGCCGCAGGCGCTGGCCCCGGATCACCAACTCGACGGCGCCGGCGAGGGATTCATGGTCGGGGCGGTGCACAAACGCGCCGCCTCCCCGGCCCGGCCTGATCCGCAGCAGCCGCTCGACCTGAAGGATGCGCAGCGCCTCGCGGACCGTGGCGCGGCTCAGACCCGTCTGCTCCACCAGCTCCCGTTCCGGCGGGAGCATCGCACCCTCCGGGAGGGCGCCGGACAGGATGCGTTCGCGGATGTCGGAGGCCAGCACATCCGCCGCCTTCGGCACAGCGACGGGGGTGAACGACTTTCCGGTGACCACGGTTCAGTAGCTCCTCGGCAGGCCCAGTGTGTGCGAGCCCAGATAGTTGAGGATCATCTCCTGGCTGATCGGCGCGATCTTCATCAGCCGCGCCTCCCGGAAGAACCGCGCGACCGCATACTCCTCCGCGTACCCCATGCCTCCGTGCGTCTGCAGCGCCCGGTCGGCCGCGTCGAAACCGGCTTCTGCACACAGGTACTTGGCGGTGTTCGCCTCGCGGCCGCACGGGCGCCCGTTGTCGTACAGCCACGTCGCCTTGCGCAGCATCAACTCCGCGGCGTCGAGCCGGGCGAGGGAGTCGGCGAGCGGGAACTGCAGACCCTGGTTCATCCCGATCGGCCGCCCGAACACCTCCCGCTCGTTGGCGTACTTGACCGCGCGCTCCAGCGCCACCCGCCCGATTCCCAGCGCCTCGGCGGCGATCAGCATGCGCTCCGGGTTGAGGCCGTCGAGGATGTACCGGAACCCCTGGCCCTCCGCACCGACCCGGTCGGCGACCGGCACCCGCAGCCCGTCGATGAACAGTTCGTTGGAGGTCACGGCGTTGCGGCCCATCTTCGCGATGGGGCGGATGTCGATGTGCGTGCGGTCGAGATCGGTGAGGAACAGCGTCATGCCGTCCGTCTTCTTGTCCACGTCGTCCGCGCGCGTGGTGCGGGTCAGGAGCAGGATCTTCTCCGACTCCATGGCCTTGGAGATCCACACCTTGCGGCCGTCGACGACGTAGTGGTCGCCCTCGCGTCGTGCGAACGTGGTGATCCTGGTGGTGTCGAGGCCGGCTCCGGGCTCGGTGACGCCGAAGCAGACGTGCAGATCGCCGGTGGCGACGCGGGGAAGGGTGCGCCGCTTGAGCTCCTCCGAGCCGTGCACGACCACGGGATGCATGCCGAAGATGTTCAGGTGGATGGCGCTCGCCGCGTTCATGCCGCCGCCCGAGCGTGCCACCTCCTCGAGTAGCAGCGTGGCCTCGGTGATTCCGAGGCCGTGGCCGCCGTACTCCTCCGGGATCGTCAGGCCGAGCCAGCCGCCGCGCGCCACGGCGGCGTAGAACTCCTCAGGGAACTCGTGCTGTTGGTCCTTCGCGCTCCAGTAGGCGTCGTCGAACTCGCGGAGCAGTCCCGCGACGGCCTTGCGGATCGTTTCCTGGTCCTCGGTGAGCTGGAAGTCCACGTGTGCACACCTCCGTGACGGCGTGATACCTGACAAAGGTCAGACCGAATGACGGTACTGAAGACTGCCCTCACTGGTATAGGGGGCGCAGGTTCAAATCCTGTCGTCCCGAACAGCGTGTACGCCTGTCACAGACCTGCGCCTGCCGAAAACCTCATCGTGCAGTTCAGGCCACGTGTCGGCATTCGTGCAGGGCCCGCGCCGGTGCCCCGGAGCCGGCGCCTGGCCGACCAGGGTCTTCACCGGACCGTCGGTGCACAGCGCCGCGTCGGTGAGCTCGAACAGCGCGTCACGCCGAGCGGTCGTGCAGTGGTAGAAGACCCGGAAGCGCGACAGTTCCGCCAGCGGATCGTCCAGCACGCCCTGTCCCACCACGCTCACCGGCACGGCCTTCGCGTCGATTCCTGATACCTCTTGGAGATCCAGAATCATGCGGAGGCGGGTCCGCTGTCCTGGAAATTCCCATGTGGGTGACCTGCGCCCACAGTCGGACCGCTACAGCGGCAGGCAGGGATCCCCGACGTCGGCTTTCTCCGCACGCCCTCGGTGGTGAAGGTCAATGATCCGCGGAACGAGCCGCCGCCGAAACGCACTGGGAGCAACGGTTGTCCATGCCCGGGCGGCCACGGTTCGGCCCCGGTTCGCTGCCGTTCGACAGGTGGAAGACCACCGCCGACTGCTGCGGAGACTCCGAGAGGGGCGAAGGGGCATCGGGTGATGTGCCGCTTTTGCGGTCTGGCCCTGTGTCCGGTTCACCGCCAGGATGCCCGGCGTGCGCATGAACGGGGGAGAAGCATCGTGGGTATCGCATTCAGGACGCGGTTCAGGGGGAGCGGGCTTCCAGACACAGATGGGTCTGATGCAGCTTCAGGTGACAGGTCAGGTCAGGTTGACTCGGTCCCCTTGGCATCCCGGGCGCAGGATCCGCTGTGTTGGCCGGCATCAATCTCGTGAACTGCTCTGTGAGACTTGGGTGTTGGCGTCGGCTTGTGACCGGTGGGCTAGGCTCTGCGGTCATGGCTACCGGGACGGCCTTGCGCCACGCACGGATTGGTGACCCGATGCTCTTCTGAGCGCCGTAGGGGCCGATGCAGCCCGCCGTCTGATCGAAGATCTTGCGCTGCCGCGCGGACTCCGCCTCCGTCGGGTTGGTCACACGCTCAACACGTCAGCCACGACAGGAGAGTTCATGCCTATCGAGACGCTGCAGATTCCCGCCACGGACGGCCAGGCCGACGCCTCCGCCGGCTTCCCCGATGGTGGCGGGCGGCACCCAGGGGTGCTGAGGTACGCGGACGGCTTCGGCATCCGGCCCGTGCTGCGGGAGAACCCTCCACCCCTCAGGAGCTGCACGAGACCCTCGCTGCGGCCCGCGCCGAGCAGAAGGCCGAGACCTGGAAGAAGAAGTACGTCCTGCGCTCGGGTATCGAGGGAATCATCATCCAGGCCCTCGACCTCACCGGCATCCGCCGGGCCCGCTACCGTGGCCTGCCCAAGGTCCGTCTCCAGCACGCCTTCTCCGCGACCGCGATCAACGTCATCCGCCTCGACGTCCGCTGGGGCGGGCCCCTCCTCGACAGCCCCCGGACCAGCCGCCTCAGCTGCCACCTAGCCGCATGACTGTCCTCTCGCACTGAACCTTGAGCGCGTTTCACGGAACCCTGAGCGCCCCGATTCCGTGGCTCACGCTGAACCGTACAAGGCCCCCGCTCGACGGGGGCAGCTCTATGCCAATGACGGACCCGAGCTCGTGACGAAGGATGGCACCCGATGACGCTCCCTACCTCCCTGCATGTGATCAATGAGGGGCTGGCGTTCCTCCTGGAAGTGGCGGCCCTCGCCGTCCTCGCCTGGTGGGGGTGGCAGACCGTGGATACCACCGCTCTGCGTCTCCTCCTTGCCGTTGCCGCTCCCACGGTGGCGGCCGTCCTGTGGGGGTTGTTCGCCGCCCCGAAGGCCCGGATACCGGTGCAGCTGGCGGGGGTCCTGACCGTGAAGGTGCTGATCTTCGGTGCCGCAGCCGCTGCCCTGTACACCATGGGCCGGCATGGGTGGGCCACCGCTTTCGCCGTCGTGGTCGCGGCCAATACCGTCCTTGCCACCCTGGACCGGCAAGCCTTGATGCATCAGGGTGCCTGACTGATCCGCCCCTCTCTCATCAACCCGGTCAAGGTCCGGTGAGACGCACTCAAAAATCAGTGAGACGGGACCATGACCGCCGAGAATTGCGCAGCAGAGTCCTTCAGGTGGGCAACGCAACGCTCGACGGGGACGCGACCGGCGGCCAGGATCAGGTCGGCCGGGGCGCCGAGGCCGGCAGCACGCAGGTGGGCCAGGATGTGGTTGGGGCGGGCGGCGGTGATCTCGTGGGTGCGGCCGGGCCGGGCGGCCGATATCCATACCGGACAGTCCCGCTCGTCGGTCAGGGCAAGCACGTGCGGGCCGTGGCGGTGATGCTTGCCGGAGTAGTTCGGGCGGTTCGCCTTGCCGGTACGGCGCTGGGGGAATCAGAGTGCCGTCGCTCAGTTCGACCTCGCTGCCCCGCTTGACGTTTTTTTCAGGGCGCGGCCCAGACGCGGGGGCCTCTCGGCGAGCAGCTCGCGCCGCTGCAGTGAACGCGGCTCACTGGTCGGCGAGTTGATGGCGCTGGTAGGCGGCCAGATGTCGCTCGGCGGCGCAGCGGTGCCGGTACAGCTGGCGCACGCTGACCCCACGTTCCAGGGCCAAGACCTGCATGGTCTCCCCGCCCAGCCGGGTACGCGCGATCAGCCGGACCTCGGCTACATCCACTACCCGGGGTGTCGGCGACGGACGCGGCCGACCCCGGCCCCGGCCCCCGCCCCCGGCACCGACGGCCGCTACGTGTACAGAGGTAGTTGGTGAGGTTCTGGCCGGCGGTGGTCAGGTGGCGGATGCTGGGGTGGAGGTAGCGTTGGGTGGTGGTGATCTCTTGGTGTCCGGCGATCTGTTGGAGGACGTGGAGGGGGATGCCGGCGTCGGCCATCCAGGTCAGGGCGGTGTGGCGGAGGTCGTGGCGGCGTAGGTGGTCGTAGCCGAGGCGGCGGGTGACGTCGTCCCAGTGGGTGGCGCGACGCAGGGTGGCGGTGGTGATGCGTCCGCCGCCGTTTGACGGCGAGGCCGCGGTGAGTCCCCCTCCGCCGTTCCCTGCCTACGACCCTCCGTGGGCACCCGCGGTGCCGCCGGGGAGAGGCACGTACTCGGCCCGCCGCCCTACCCGCGCCCCCCGTCCCGCACCGTGCAGGTGTCGGTGTCCGCCGGGCACCAGTGCGTGCGGCCGCCCACGAGGTGCAGTTCGAGGTCCGCGTCGCGCATGCCGTTGCGGTCGAGCGCGGTGCGCAGTGTGGTGGGCGAGGGCTGGGGTGGTAGGCCGAGTACGCCGATGACCACGACACCGTTGCGGGCGTCGACCGAGGCGATCTGCCAGTTGCCGGCGGTGGCCCACTGCTCGGCCACCGGCCGGGCGTCGGCCGCGAGTGAACGGTCCCGGGCGACGGTGATCGTCCCGGTGGTCAGTGGCACCGCGATCAACAGCACGACCACGGCGACCGCCACCAGCGTCCGGCCGTGGAACTGCCCCACCAGGGAGCCGGATTCCTGTGCCGCGCCCCGGATCCCGTAGACGAGGAAGACGACGGTCCCGGTCGCCACGATGGCCGCCACGTTGGTCGCGAACAGCAGCGCCGACTCGCCGGCGTCGTGGTAGCGGCCGACCGTGATGAGCAGCCCGGTGACCGCGAGCGGCGGCACCAGCGAGATGGCGATCGCGACACCCGGAAGCGTGTCCGAGATGTCGGCGCGGACGAGGGCGAACGCGCCGACCGTGCCCGTCGCCAGCGCGGCGAGGAGGTCGATCAGGCGAGGGCTGATGCGTGAGGACACCTGACCGTTGGAGGCGAAGTCGTCCGGCGGGGCGGCGATCCAGCCGAGCAGCATGCCCACCGCGACGACCGCGAGCGCGCCTCCGAGTACCAGCAGCGCGCATCGCACCACCTGCGCGCGGTCGGCAAGGACGAGGGCCAGCGCGCTGCCCAGGATCGGAGTCATGAGCGGCGCGACGATCATGGCTCCGATGACGGTCGCCGTCGAGTCGCCCACCACACCGGCACTCGCGATGACCGCCGCCAGGACGAGCAGCCCCCAGAAGCGGGTCGAACTGGGGCTGCCCAGGTCCCGCTCGATGAACAGGGTGTCGGTCATCCGGCGGACGGTGCCCGCGTCTACGGAGGCGATGGCGCTGCCCTGCCGTCAGTCGTCCGCGGCATCGACGGCGGCCTGCGCGTTCACCACGCCCAGGCCGAGCCGCTTCTGCTGTCCCGGGTCGGTGGTGGTGTCGCGGATGGTCTCCATGATCTCGTCGGGGTTCTTGCCTTCCTGGTGCAGGAGGGCGGCGACGGCCGACACGTAGGGTGCCGCCATCGAGGTGCCGTCGAGTTTTCCGTACCCGGAGTCGTTCTTCTTCGTCAGCTCGACGGTGTACGTGGGCAGGGTGGAGAGAATGCCGACGCCGGGGGCCGAAACGGCGTTCTGCGCACCGAAGTTGGAGAAGTCCGCCGGTCGCCCGTTCTTGTCGCTCGCACCGACCACCAGCACCGGGGTGTCGAGTTTGTAGGGCTGAGTGGCGGCGCCGTCGTTCCCGGCGGCGGCCACGACCACGGCGCCCTTGTCGTGGGCGTGCTGGATGGCCTTGTTGAGGATGCCGCCCTGGAGCAGGTTGGACATCAGGGGGCCCTCGCCGAGAGAGAGGTTGATGACGTCGGCGCCGTTGTCGGCGGCCCAGACGATGCCCTTGGTGATGTTCGCGTTGCTGCCACTGCCGTCCGAGCCGAGGACCCGTACGGGCATGATCTTCGCGCCCGGCGCCCCGCCCGCGATGCCCGTGCCGTTGTCGGTGTCCGCCGCCGCGATGCCTGCCACGTGGGTGCCGTGGCCGAACCCGTCCTTGGGGCGGCGGTCCCCGTCCACGAAGTCGTACCCGCGCACGAGCCGGTCCTTGAGGTCCGGGTGGTCGAGGTCGACACCACTGTCGACGACGGCGATCACGGTGTCGTCGCCCTTGGCGCCGTCCCAGGCGGCGGGCAGCTTCAGGGTGTCCAGCGCCCACTGCTGGTCGCGCATCGGATCGGCCTTGTCCTCGTCGTCCCCGCAGCCCGTGGCGAGTCCGGCGCACAGCAGACCGGCCAAGAGAGCGGCGGAAGTCCGTAGGGCGCGCATCATGTCTCCTTGCTCGCGGTGAACACGTCAGGGGGTACGTCCGGGCGACGGCCCGGCCGGCCGGTCTCCTCCGGTGCCGCGCCGCCCAGGAACTCGACAACGGCCAGCGCGAGCAGCAGGCACAGTGCGATCCCGACGACCACCCAGCCCGTCGGATGCGACCACAGCAGATACGTGAGCAGCGCGGCGGCCACGAGCACCCAGGTGATCCAGGTCCGGTGGCGGCCGACGAAGGGACCGACCGGGCCTGTCCGCATCCCGGCCCGTTCCGCGGTCGCCCGCACACCGCCGATACCGGACGTCCACAGCCCACGCAGCAGACCGGCCCGGTGCCCCGGTCCGGTCAGCCATGCCGCCAGGGCGACGACGACGCCGAGCGCGACGACCATGCGGACCATGGTGAACAGGAAGTGCGTCATGGTGTCGTACACGGCAGCGGCCGCGTCCTGCGAGACGTCTGCGGGCAGCCGGTCCAGGTAGATCACGCGGAAGACGCGCAATCCGATGCCGAGCAGCCCGGTGGCGACGGCGACGGCGAGCGCTCCGGTGACCAGGGCCCTTCTCCTGCGTACGGAGAGCAGGACGCCGGCGGCGACCAGGACCAGGGCGATGACGGGGAGCCAGTTCCCGGCGAGTTGCAGCAGCCGCACATACGTCCTGGCCTTGCTGATGTTCTCCGACGTGACCAGCGTGAAGTCGGTGTGGATCTCGGGGATGCGGCCCGCGACGGTCATGCCGTTGTCGACGAGACGCTGCTTGACCCGGTCGACGAGGGGCGCGAGATCGACGGTGACCGTGTCGCCCTTCAGCTGGACGGCGCCGCCGCCCTTGCCGGTCAGCGCCTTGTCCAGCGTGCTGTGGGCCCGCCGGTTGCCCTGCTTCCAGATGGTCTCGAACGCGTCGGAGCCGGCCACGGCGCGGGCCTTGTCGTGGACGAAGCTGCGGACGGCACTCTCCAGCGAGTCACCGAGGCTGCCGAGCGCCTTCTCCAGGCGCGGCCGGTCCTGGGCGGGCACATCGGACAGCAGTATCGACAGATCGATACGGGACATGAGCGCGTCGGTCGCCCGGTTCGCGACGGCGTCCTGCACCGCCGGATCCGCGGCGAGCGGGCCGACTGTCGCGACGTACCGGTCGGTGTCGCCGACCTGGTCGGCAGCCCACGCCGCGACCACGGACAGCGGCGCGAGCACACACCCGACGACGATGAGCACGGCGGCCAGGAAGGAACGCCCCCGGTGCCGCCGGTGCCCGGGGGAGTGCTCGCTCTCGAGTGTCGCCACCCGCTCTCGCAACGCCCTCAGTTCCGCCTGCGCGTCCGGGCCCGCGCGATGTGAGCCCTCCGCCACAGATGCCTCCTCCCGGGACGACCGTGCTGCACTCCATGGGATGCGTCAGGCCCGCATGTCGGCGAGGTGGGTGACCCGAACAGGGGACCCGCCCGGACGCGCCTCAAGGGTGGCGACGACGAGACGCGGGCCGAACGCGAACAACACGGGGCCAAGCCGCCGGGCCGATGCCGGGCCCACAAAATGACTGGCGCGTCGGCTTCATATAACGTGCATATCGGTGTGAATCTATCGGAATGACTCCTCCGCCCAAGGCCGCTCAGCCCTTCATCAACAGGCAGCAGGCGGAGCTGCGAGAGCACCTCCCGTTCTCCGACCGGCAGGACTTCGAGGACGCCTCGCGGGGGCTGATCGCGCGCCGCGTCCCCAGCACGGTCACCGGTGCGGACGGCGACGTCGTATGGGACAGCGACACGTACGCCTTCTTGAAGGGCGAAGCCCCCGACACCGTGAACCCGAGCCTGTGGCGCCAGTCGCAACTGGTGGCAGAGCAGGGGCTGTTCGAGGTGGTCGAGGGTATCTACCAGGTACGCGGCCTGGACCTGTCGAACATCACGTTCATCGAGGGCGCCACCGGCGTGCTCGTCATCGATCCACTGATCTCGACGGAGACCGCTGCGGCGGCGCTTGAGCTGTACCGCGAACACCGTGGGGAGCGGCCGGTCACCGGAGTCGTCTACACCCACTCGCACGTCGACCACTTCGGCGGCGTCAAGGGCGTCACGACGCAGGAGGACGTCGACGCCGGGCGCACCCCGGTCATCGCGCCCGAGGACTTCACCGAGCACGCTGTGGCCGAGAACGTGTACGCGGGCACGGCCATGAGTCGGCGCGCCGCCTACATGTACGGCGCGGCGCTCGCCCGGGGCCCGCAGGGAGCAGTCGGCGCCGGACTCGGACAGACGACCTCGACCGGCACCATCACACTCATCCCGCCGACCCTCACCGTCTCCACGACGGGACAGGAAGAGGTCGTCGACGGGGTCCGGATGGTCTTCCAGATGGCCCCCAATACCGAGGCCCCCGCCGAACTGCTCATCCACTTCCCCGACTTCAGGGCCCTGTGCACCGCCGAGGACGCCACCCACACCCTGCACAACCTGCTGACCCTGCGCGGCGCCGTCGTCCGCGACCCGCATGCCTGGTCACACGCGCTCACCGAGACGATCGACCTGTTCGGTGACGTGGTGGACGTCGCCTTCGCCTCGCACCACTGGCCGACCTGGGGACAAGAGCGCGTCATCCACTTCCTGGAGACCCAGCGCGACCTGTACGGCTACCTCCACGACCAGTCCCTGCGCCTGATCAACAAGGGCTGGACCGGGGCCGAGATCGCCGAGCACCTGCAACTGCCGCCCGCGCTGGAGAGCGCCTGGAACACGCACGGCTACTACGGCTCGGTCAGCCACAACCTCAAGGCCATCTACCAGCGCTACATGGGCTGGTTCGACGGCAACCCGGCACATCTTTGGCAGCATCCCCCGGTCGAGGCGGGCAAGCGCTACGTCGAGTTCATGGGCGGCGCCGACACGGTCGTGGACAAGGCGCGCACCTCGTTCGCCTCGGGCGACTTCCGATGGGCGGCCGAGGTACTCAGCCATGTCGTCTTCGCCCAGCCCGACCACGCCGCGGCACGTGAGCTGCTCGCCGACACCTTCGAGCAGCTCGGATACGGCGCGGAGAACGGCCCCTGGCGCAACTTCTACCTCTCCGGAGCCACCGAACTGCGCGCCGGCCAGTTCGGCACCCCCATCGTCGCGGCTGCCCCCGACATCGTCGGGAACCTCACGCCGACCATGCTCTTCGATGCCATCGCCATCCAGATCGACGGCCCCAGGGCATGGGACGAGAAGTTGAGCGTCGACGTCCACCTCACCGACAGTGACGAGAACTACCGGCTCTGCCTGGCCAACGGCGTGCTCAGTTACAGCACGGCCTCCCAGAAGACGGCAGCCGACGCCACCCTCACCACCACCGTCCGTGCTCTGCCGCAGCTGGCTGTCACGGGTCTGACGCCCGAGGGACTCCAGCAGGCAGGTGTGCAGGTCGAGGGGGAGGCGTCGGTGTTCGAGCGCCTCGCCGCCGTACTGGACCCGGGAGACCAGGACTTCCCCATCGTCACTCCGTGACGTGTCGGGCCGCGGACGACCGAACAGCCCTCCCGCGCTGTCGCGTGATCCCTGCCGCTGTCGGAGGCCGATCTTCACCCGTTCCAGGAATTGACCAATCCGCATGCCCGTCCACGCCGGATTACGGGTGTCGGGAGCGAAGAGGCTCCCCCTGATCCGACCGTGGAGGGATTGCCATGCGCAATCGAACCCGTCGTACCGCCGTCGTCGTCGCTGCGGCAGCCATGCTGCCGCTGGCGCTGAGCGCCTGTTCCGACAGCAGTTCCAAGGACAGTGGCTCCGACAGCGCTTCCTCTTCCGCGTCCAAGGGGACCGACAAGACCAGCCCCTCGGACGACACCGCCTCGATGAGCAAGCCGTTTGGTACGGCCTGTTCGTCCGTGCCCAAGGATGGTGCGGGGTCCTTCGACGGTATGGCGAAGGACCCGGTCGCGACCGCCGCGTCGAACAACCCGGCTCTGTCGACCCTGGTGACCGCCGTCAAGAAGGCCGGCCTGGTCGACACGCTCAACAACGCCAAGAACGTGACGGTCTTCGCGCCGACCAACGACGCCTTCGCCAAGATCCCGAAGGCCGACCTGAACAAGGTGCTCAACGACAAGGAGCAGCTCACCAAGATCCTCACGTACCACGTGGTCGGCAAGCAGCTCACGCCGAAGGACCTGGAGAAGGGCTCCTTCGAGACGCTGGAGAAGTCGAAGCTGACCACCTCGGGCTCCGGTGAGTCCTACAAGGTCAACGACTCGGCCAACGTGGTCTGCGGCAACGTGAAGACCGCCAACGCCACCGTCTACATCATCGACAGTGTCCTGATGCCCAAGAGCTGACGGCGGCATCGCATCACCACGTGCCACGTGACCCCGATCCAGTCCTGGAAAGGCTCCGGACTACCGTGAGGCAGCGATCTCCGACTGAGGGGGGAGGGCAGCGGATGACCGATTGCGGAGGGGAGGCCACGGTGGCCGGTGGGAGGGGCGCGCTGGTGCTGGGCAGGACCCCGCCGGCGCCGCGGGCTGCGGTGCTGTTCCTGCACGGCGGGCGGGCCGACAGCCGCTCCGCGTCACGCCCCTGGCATCTCGCGACGCTGCGCATGCGGCCCTTCGTGCGTGCCGTCGCGGCGGCCCTGGCGGATGAACCCGTCCTGACGGCGCGGGTCCGGTACCGCGTGCGCGGCTGGAACGGGGCCGACGCCGATGCCCTCCACGATGCGGAACGGGCGCTCCACGAACTGACACGGCTCGTCGGCGACGTGCCGGTCGTGCTTGTCGGCCACTCGATGGGCGGCCGCGCCGCTCTGCGCGCCGCCCGCGCCCCCCAGGTGAGGGGCGTCGTGGCCCTGGCCCCGTGGTGCCCGGAGAACGAACCCGTCGAGCATCTGAAGGACAAGGACATCCTCGTCCTCCACGGCGACCACGACCGCGTCACCGACCCACGCGCCTCGGCGGAGTTCGTCCGCCGGGCCCGAGCAGCCGGTGCGCGGGCGGAGCTGTCCCTCGTCCCCGGTGGCGATCACGCGATGCTGCGCAACAGCGGCCGCTGGCACCGCATGGTCGCTTCGCGGGTCGCGGACCTCGTTCCACACGGGTAGCCGTCGGTGCCTCGATACGAGGAGTCGCGGTGCGCGATCACGGTCTCCTAGGTCTCCTAGGGGATCGGAGCGGCGGGGATCTACCGCAGCGCCGCCACCAGCGCATCGCTGGGGGAGCACCACACCTGCCGTGCCTCGCCGAAGCCCTGTTCCCGCAGCGCGTCGAGGTGCCACTGGGTCGCGACGGGGCGGTCGGCCTTCGCGCCTGCGGGCCGCGGTACGCGCGGGTCGCCCAGGAGGGCGAAGCGCCGCTGGGCCGCGTCGGCGAGGTGCGGGTCCGTGGCGACCTCGCCCCACCAGGCGGCCCAGTCGAGGGCCCCCGCGTCCCGATCGCGCTCCTGGCGCGCGGAGTTGTGGGCCTGTAGGGCCGCGTTGAGGCGGGGCGCGGACTCGTCGTACATGTGGTCGGCGTTGAGGAACACGCCGCCCTCGCGGATGAGTTCGGCCAGCGTTCCGTAGAGGCGGCGCAGCGGTTGGGTGTCGAGCCAGTGCAGCGCCGTGGCCGTCACCACGGCGTCGTAGGAGGTGTGGGGGAGTTGGGCGGCCCAGTCCGGGGCCGTGAGGTCCGCCTCGACGAACGTGACGCGGTCGTCGTCGGCGAAGTGGCCGCGGGCGATGGTCAGCAGGGCCGGGTCGATGTCCACGCAGGTGCTGTGCGCCTCGGGCAGGCGCTGCAGCAGGCGCTGGGTGATGCTGGCGGTGCCGCAGGCGAGGTCGAGGACGCGCGGGCTGCGACCTGCCACGGCCTCGACCGTGTCCAGCATGACGCGGAAACGCTCTTCGCGGTCCGGCATGTACCACTCCTGCTGGCGGTCCCAACTGGTCTGCCAGCGCTGCCAGTCGGCTACGTCGGATACGGGTGTCGTGGTCATGTGTGGGGGGTTTCCTTTCGGTGGGACTGGGACTGGGACTGGGACTGGAACGGGACGGTCGTGGCGGGGCGTTCGTCGGTGATCTTCTGTGTGTGCCGAGGTGCTGGGAGCGCAGCAGCAGGCGTGTGGTGTCGGACTGCGGGGTGGCGAGAACGGCGTCGCACCGGCCGTGCTCCACGACCTGGCCGGCGTCCATCACGACCAGGTCGTCGGCCAACTGCCGTACCAGGTGCAGGTCGTGGCTGATCCAGAGCACGGCCGTGGCGCTGTCCTGCCGGATCCGGGCGATCTCCTGGCGCACCAGGTCGGTACTGACCGGGTCGAGGGCCGTGGTGATCTCGTCGCAGATCAGTACATCCGGTTCGGCCAGCAACGCCCGTGCGAGCGCGGCGCGTTGGAGTTCACCGCCGGAGAGTGCGGCGGCCGGCCGGGTGGCGTGCTCCGCTGTGAGGCCGAGCCGCTCCCACACCTGCCGCGCCCGCCGCTCGGCTTCCGCGGCGCTCACCCCGTGCAGGCGGACGGCCGTCCGTGCCACCTGGTCCAGAACGGGGCGCCGTTCGTCGAAGGAGCCGCGCACCTCCTGCCAGACGTACTGCACGGCCCTGACCTGGCGCACGCTGCGACGTCGCAGTACCGGCAGTGGTTCACCGGCGTATGTGATCCGGCCGCGGTGGCGTTCGTGCAGCCCTGCCAGGCAGCGGGCGAGCACCGTCTTCCCGCTTCCCGAGGGCCCGACGATCGCGGTGCGGCCACCCTCGGGAACGCGCAGGGACACGTCGTGCAGCGCCTCGCCGCGATGTCCGGCCCCGAGCCAGGCGGTCAGACCTTGGGCCTCCAGCCCGCTGCGCGTCTCGTCCACACGTGTGTCGGTGGCATCCGGGACCGTCTCGGCCGGTACCTCCGGCGCAGGCAACACGTCGTCCGTGTCACCCGCCGTGACGACGTGCCCCTGGTCGAGGATCACCGTGTGTGCGGCGACCGCGCGTACGAGGTCGTGGTCGTGGCTCAGCAGCAGGAGCGCGAAGCCCTGGGCCGCGAGCCGTACCAGTTCCTCGGCGAGCCGCATTCGGGCCACGGTGTCCAGGCCGGTGCTGGGTTCGTCGAGGACGAGGGCGCGTGGTGCGCCCGCCAACGCCTGGGCCAGGGCCACCCGTTGGCGTTGCCCGCCGGAGAACTGGTGCGGAAAGCGTCTGCGGACGGCTTCGGCGTCGGGCAGTCCCGCGGAGTGCAGGGCCTGAGTGGCGTGCCGTGCCGCGGTGGACCGCTCGGGGCCGTCGGGCCGGTGCAGCCGGGCGAGTTCGGTCAGCACTGAGCCGATACGGCGGGCCGGGTTGAGGGCGTGCGCCGGATGCTGTGGCATGTAGGCGATGACACGGCCTCGTACGGTCGCGGCCTGGCTCGTCGGTCCGTCCTCGTCGACCACCTGGGTGCCCGCGACGGTCACCGAACCCGTGAGGCGTACGCCGGGCGCCGCGTCGCCGAGAAGCGCGAGTGCGGCCGTGGTCTTGCCGCTGCCGGAGGGGCCGACGAGCGCGGTCACCTCGCCGGGTCGCACGGTGAGATCGAAGGCGTGGAGCAGGGTTGCCCCGTCGGCGCGTGCGGTCAGTCCGCTGACCTCGATCATCGGTTCCATACGGCCGCCTTCGTCGTCGCCCGAGCCGTTCTCCTTTGGCCGGCGGCTCCGCCCTGTACAAGTCCGTCGGCGAGCAGGTTCGCGCCGACGGTGAACATCACCAGCAGCAGCGTCGGCGCGCACACCGCCCAGGGCTGGACGAACAGCGCCTCCCGGCTCGCGGCGATCACCACACCCCAGTCGGGGGAGGAGGGGTCGAGACCAAGGCCGAGGAAGTTCGCCGCCGCCACGGTGAACACCGCCGCCCCCACGCGCGTACCGGCGTCGGCGGCGGCCACCGGCAGCACGGCGCGACCCACGTGACCGAAGAGGATGCGCGCAGGTGACTCGCCCTGAAGACGTAGTGCCTCCGCGACCGGGCTGCTGGCGGCGTCCAGCGCCGCCGCCCTCAACAGCCTTGCCACCGCTGGGATGTTGAGGGCTGCCACCGCCAGGGCCACCGCCAGCGGTTGGCCGCGCCACCCGACCCCGACGACGCTGATGACCAGCAGCGAGGGCAACGGCAGCAGCAGCTCCACGGGCCGCATGAGGACGTCGTCGAGCCACCGGCTGCGCGCGCTCGCCGCCGCGAGCCCGAGGGCGGCGCCGATCAGCACGGCGAGGGCGACCGCGCCGACCGCCACGCCCAGTGCGCTGGCCCCGCCGCGCAGCACCAGCGTCAGGACGTCGCGTCCCATCGCGTCCGTGCCGAGCACATGCCCGTCGCCGAGCGTGTACGGCATCCCGTCGGAAGGGACTGAGGAGGGAGTCACCAATGGGCCGACGACAGCGGCCGCGACGGGGACCGCCAGGAGCAGCGCCCCGCCCAGTGCCCGCCGAGTGCGTACGCGGCTCATCGCAGCACCTCCGCACGCGGGGCGAGCCGTTGGCCTGCCAGATCCGCCGCCAGGTTGAGCAGGCAGGCGACCGCGGCGAGGGCGAGTGTCAGCGCCTGCACCGTCGGCACGTCGCGGTTCTGCACGGCCTCCACCAGAGCGGTCGCCGTGCCGGGGACCGCGAACACGGCCTCCACGATGAGGACGCCGCCCAGCAAGTGGTCGCCGGTGCGGGCCAGTTCCTGGATGCCGGGCACGGCGGCGTTGGGGAGCACGTGGCGCAGCACCAGCTGGGCGGGTGGCACCCCGAGGCGGCGGGCCTGTTGTGTGTAGCCGGAGTTCAGGGCGGCGATGGTGCCGGCCCGGATCTGCCGTGACAGCAGGCACACGGTCCGGGCCAGCAGCACGGTGACGGGGAGCACGAACAGTTCCGGGTGCCGCCACCAGTCGCCGTCCGAGCCGACCCAGGTCGGCGGCAGCCAGCCCAGGCGCAGCGCGAACAACGCCACGAGCGCCAGGGCCAGTACGAAGTCGGGTATCGCCGTCAGCGTCAGTGTCACCGACGTGAGCACGCGGTCCGTGCGGCTGCCCGCGCGCAGGCCGGTCAGCACACCGATGCAGACCGCCAGCGGCACCAGCAGCACCGCGGTGACGGCGGCCAACGTGACCGTCACGCCCATGGATCGGGACAGCACATGTGTCACGGGACCGCCGCCGACCAGCGAGGTGCCCAGGTCGCCGTGGAGCAGGCCGCCGGCCCAGTCCAGGAAGCGTTCGAGCAGCGGCCGGTCGAGGCCCATCTGGGCGCGCAGGTCGGCGACTTGGTCGAGCCCCGCCTGCTCGTTGAAGTCGACGGTGGCGGCGTCCCCGGGCAGGAGGTTCGTCAGGAGGAAGACCACCACGCTGAGCACCGCGAGCTGGACGACCGTCCAGGCGCCCCGCCGCATGGCGTAACGCAGCACGTCAGTCCAGCCAGACCCGGTCGAAGCGGGCCCAGTCCACGGTGTTCGGCGGAGCCTCCTTCACACCACCGAGGCGGCGCGAGACGGCGTTGAGCCACTCCTGGTGCCCCCACAGGACCAGGCCCCCGCGGTCGCGGAGCGTGGTCTGCACGGAGCGGTACTTGCGGGTGCGAGCCGTGTCGTCGGTGACGGACTGCGCGGCGACGAAGGCGTCGTCGAAGTCGCGGTCGTGCCAGGCCGAGGCGTTCTGCGGGGAATCGGTGAGCAGCCGCTCGCCGATGTAGGTGGGGATGGTCATGGCGCCGCAGCGGTGGTTGGTGACCGTGCCCTTGGACAGCACGTCCGTGAAGTACGACTCCGGGGACCCGTTGACGATCTCCACACCCAGTCCGGCCTCCCCGGCCTGCTCCTTGAACAGTTGCGCGGCCTGTGTGAAGCCGTCGGCCGCCGTGGACGTGTAGAAGGAGACCTTCTTGTTGTACAGGCCAGTGCGGCGAAGGAGCCGTCGCGCCTCGGAGACATCACGTTCGCGCTGTTCCAGGCCGGTCGGGTAGTACGCGTATCCCTTGCCGTACACGTCGTTGCCGATCTCGGCGCGCCCCGAACAGGCCACATCCACCAGCCGTTTGCGGTCCACCAGGAGTTTGACGGCCATCGCCGCGTCCGGGTCGTCGAACGGTGCCCGGTCCGTCTTGAGCGCGAAGCCCTGCACCCCACTGTGCGGCGTCGCCACCACGCGCACCCGGCTGTCGTGCTCGACCCGCCGGGCGAAGGTGGGTGTCATCTCGTGCGCGAAGTGGATGTCACCGCTCTGCACGGCCGAGGCCCGCGCCTCGGACTCGGCGGAGAGGATGTGCAGCTCATCGATGTACGAGGCGCCGTTCCAGTGGTCGTCGAAGCGCCGGCCCACGAAACCGCGCCCGGCGGTGAACGACACGAACTTGAACGGCCCGGTCCCGACCGGGTGCTTGGGATCGTCCCAGCCGTCCCGCACGATGGGCGTCCCGGTCATCGCCAGCAGCGAGGGGAACTCGGCGTTGGGGCGCTTCAGGGATATCTCTACGCGATGCCTGCCCAGGGCGCGGCACTTGGCGAGGTCGACCTGGGACAAGGATGTCTTCGCCAGGTGGTCGGCGGCGTCGGCCTTGAGGATCCGCGACAGGCTGTAGAGCACGTCTTCGGCTTCGAAGGCATGTCCGTCGTGGAAGCGGGCCTTGCGCAGCTCGAACCGCCAGACGCGGGCCGAGTCGTCGCTGGACCAGGACGTGGCGAGCCTGGGGACGGGCCGCAGCGTCGCATCGAGCTCGACCAGCTTGTCGAAGACGGCCTTGTGCCGCGCGATGTCGACGAACGCACGCTGGGCGTGCGGATCCATCGTCTCCTTGACGCCCGCGCCCGGGAACGCCGCCCGCAGCGTCCCGCCCTTCTTGGGAGAGCCGGCACCGGACCCGGACCCCGCCGACGACTGGCATCCCGTCACCAGTGCGGCGGCACCGACCGCGGCTGCCCCGACGAGCACGCTTCTGCGGGTGGGGATGACCGGCGGCATGGGGGCGCACCTTCCTGACTGCTTGATCGGGGCATCGCTGCGATATGCATCTAATAGGTTATTGCATATCGTTCGCAAGAAGGGCGGGTGTGCGATGGCCCACCAGGAAAGGACGCCGCATGCGCCACGCGGTCAGTCGGTGCGGAAAGCGTCCAGGATGCGTTCCGCGGCGCGCGCGGCGGTGACCTCGCCGTCGCGCACCTGCTGTTCGAGGCGGGGGGACAGCGTGCGCACCGCCGCGTCGGCGTGCAGGCGGCCGAGGAGTTCCTCGCGCACCATCGTCCAGGTCCAGTCGACCTGCTGGTCACGGCGGCGCGCGGCCAGCCGGGAGGTGGAGTCGAGCAGAGTGCGGTGTTGTTCGAGGCGCTCCCAGACCACGTCGAGGCCCGTCGACTCGCGGGCGCTGCAACTGAGCACGGGCGGCGTCCAGAACGCGTCCTTGCCGTGCATCAGACGCAGTGCGCCGGCCAGTTCGCGTGCGGCCGTCCGCGCGTCCCGCTCGTGCGGGCCGTCAGCCTTGTTGACCGCGATCACGTCGGCCAGTTCCAGGACGCCCTTCTTGATGCCCTGCAGCTGGTCGCCGGTGCGCGCCAGGGTGAGCAGCAGGAACGAGTCGACCATGTTGGCGACCGCCGTCTCCGACTGGCCTACGCCGACCGTCTCGACCAGCACCACGTCGTATCCGGCCGCCTCCAGCACCACGATCGACTCGCGCGTCGCCTTCGCGACCCCGCCGAGGGTGCCGGAGGTGGGGGAGGGACGGATGAACGCGGCCGGATCGACGGCGAGCCGCTCCATGCGGGTCTTGTCGCCGAGGATCGAACCGCCGGTCCGGGTGGACGACGGGTCGACCGCGAGGACGGCGACCCGGTGGCCGAGCCCGGTGAGCATCGTGCCGAACGTGTCGATGAACGTCGATTTACCGACCCCCGGCACACCGCTGATCCCGATGCGCCGGGACCGGCCGCTGTGCGGCAGCAGCCGGGTGAGCAACTCCTGTGCCTGTGAACGGTGTTGAGGGCGGGTGGATTCGACGAGAGTGATCGCGCGGGCGACGATCGCCCGCTTCCCGTCGAGGACACCCTTGACGTACGTCTCCAGATCGATGGCCATGAGGTGTTTCACCGACTCACAGGTCGTCGTGCCCGAGGTCGGTGGCCAGCTGCGACACGAGATCGTGCGCCGCGTCCGGGATCACCGTGCCGGGCGGGAACACGGCCGCCGCACCCATGTCGAGGAGCGTCGGGACGTCGGCGGGCGGGATCACTCCGCCGACCACGATCATGATGTCCTCGCGCCCTTCCTCGGCGAGTGCCTCGCGCAGCGCCGGTACGAGGGTGAGGTGTCCGGCGGCCAGCGACGAGACCCCGACGATGTGCACGTCCGCCTCGACGGCCTGCCGCGCCACCTCGCCCGGCGTCTGGAACAGCGGGCCGACGTCGACGTCGAAGCCGAGGTCGGCGAAGGCCGTCGCGATCACCTTCTGGCCGCGGTCGTGGCCGTCCTGGCCCATCTTGGCGACCACGATCCGCGGGCGTCGGCCCTCGGCCTCGGCGAACTCCTCCACCCGCTGCCGGGTGCGGTCCACCGACGGGGACTGGCCTGCTTCGTTGCGGTACACACCGGAGATCGTACGGATCTGGCCGGCATGGCGTCCGTACACCTTCTCCAGGGCGTCGGAGATCTCCCCGACGGTCGCCTTCGCCCGCGCCGCGTCCACCGCGAGCTCCAGCAGATTGCCCTCGCCGCCCGCGGCCCTGGTCAGCGCGCCGAGCGCGTCCTGGCAGGCCTGCTCGTCGCGCTCCGCGCGCAGCCGCTTCAGCTTGGCGAGCTGCTGGGCGCGCACCGAGGTGTTGTCGACCTTGAGGACGTCGATCTGCTCGTCGCTGTCGACCCGGTACTTGTTCACGCCGATCACCGGCTGGCGCCCGGAGTCGATCCGCGCCTGGGTGCGGGCGGCCGCCTCCTCCACACGCAGCTTCGGGATGCCCGCGTCGATGGCCTTGGCCATCCCGCCCGCCTGCTCCACCTCCTGGATGTGCTGCCAGGCCTTGCGGGCGAGGTCGTACGTCAGCTTCTCCACGTACGCGCTGCCGCCCCAGGGGTCGATGACCCGGGTCGTGCCCGACTCCTGCTGAAGGAGCAACTGCGTATTGCGGGCGATGCGGGCCGAGAAGTCGGTGGGCAGCGCGAGAGCCTCGTCCAGGGCGTTGGTGTGCAGCGACTGGGTGTGGCCCTGCGTCGCCGCCATCGCCTCCACGCATGTCCGTGTCACGTTGTTGAACACGTCCTGCGCGGTCAGTGACCAGCCCGACGTCTGTGAATGGGTGCGCAGGGAAAGGGACTTGGCGTTCTGCGGATCGAACTGCTTGACCAGCTTCGCCCACAGCAGGCGGGCCGCACGGAGCTTCGCGACCTCCATGAAGAAGTTCATGCCGATCGCCCAGAAGAAGCTCAGGCGCGGCGCGAACGCGTCCACGTCCAGGCCCGCCTCCCGCCCGGCCCTGATGTACTCGACGCCGTCGGCGAGCGTGTACGCCAGCTCCAAGTCGGCCGTCGCGCCAGCCTCTTGGATGTGGTAGCCGGAGATGGAGATCGAGTTGTAGCGCGGCATCCGCTGCGAGGTGTACGCGAAGATGTCGGAGATGATCCGCATCGACGGATTCGGCGGATAGATGTACGTGTTGCGGACCATGAACTCCTTGAGGATGTCGTTCTGGATGGTCCCGGCCAGCTTCTCGGGCGGCACGCCCTGTTCCTCGGCGGCGACGATGTACAGCGCGAGCACGGGCAGCACGGCACCGTTCATCGTCATCGACACGGTCATCTTGTCCAGCGGGATGCCGTCGAAGAGCTGCCGCATGTCGTAGATGGAGTCGATGGCCACGCCCGCCATGCCGACGTCGCCGGTCACGCGCGGGTGGTCGCTGTCGTAACCGCGGTGCGTGGGCAGGTCGAAGGCGATCGACAGGCCCTTCTGCCCGGCGGCGAGGTTGCGCCGGTAGAAGGCGTTGGACTCCTCGGCGGTGGAGAAGCCCGCGTACTGGCGGATCGTCCATGGCTGGTTCACGTACATCGTCGGGTAGGGGCCGCGCAGATACGGGGCGGCGCCCGGGTACGTGTCGAGGAAGTCCAGGCCCTCCAGGTCCTGGCCGGTGTACAGCGGCTTGACGGTGATGCCCTCGGGCGTCTCCCACAGCAGGTCGCCGCCGTCCGCGGCCCGCTTGAGCGCGGCGCGCCACTCGTCTCCACCAGGGCCTTCACCGGGGGTGCCGAGGTCGATCGCGGAGAAGTCGGGGACGGACATGCCGGGGACGGACATCAGGACACTCCCATGCGGTCGAGCGTGGCGGAGAGCAGGGTCACGGCGTCGCAGCCGGCGAAGACGTGGGCGTCCACGTCCCCGGGCGTACCGGGCCGGCCCGCGAGGAACACCTGGCGGGCGCCCGACTCGCGCAGCTCACGGGCGGTGGCGTCGGCCCGCTCCTCGTACACCTGGTCACTGGAGCACAGGCACGCCTCGCGCGCCCCGCTGTCCTCGAACGTGCCCTCCGTGACGGGCTCGATGCCGCCCGCCTGGAACAGATTGGCGGCGAAGGTGAGGCGGGCGGTGTGAGCGGCGGCCGGGCCGAGCGCGGCGAGGAAGATCCGGGGGCGCGTGCCCGTCGCTGCGAGGTGTGCGTCGGAGCGGGCGCGCAGTTCTTCGAACGCGTCGTCGCGGCGGACCCGCGGCAGGCCCCCGGAAGGCGGCGCGGGCGACGGTGTGCGCTCGACGGGCTTCTCCGCGAGATCCGGAAACTCGCTCACCCCGGTGATCGCCTCGCGCCGCTTCGCCAGGCGTGCGCTGCGGGCCGCCCAGGTCTCGGCGAGGCGCTCGGGCACGAGGCCGGAGCGCAGGGCGGCCGCCTGCCCGCCCGCCCGCTCGATCGTCCGGAAGAACTCCCAGCCCGCATGGGCCAGTTCGTCGGTCAGCCGCTCCACGTACCAGGAGCCGCCGGCCGGGTCGATGACCCGCGCCAGATGCGACTCCTCGACGAGGATCGTGGAGGTGTTGCGGGCGATGCGCCGGGCGAACGCGTCCGGCAGGCCGAGCGCCTCGTCGAACGGGAGCACCGTCACCGCGTCGGCCCCGCCGACCCCGGCGGCGAGCGTGGCGATCGTGGTCCGCAGCATGTTCACCCACGGATCGCGTCGCGTCGTCATCACCGTCGAGGTCACCGCGTGCTGCCGCTGCGCACCCTGTTCGGGCGCCCCGCAGACCTCGGCGACCCGCGCCCACAGCCGTCGCGCCGCGCGGAACTTGGCCACCGTCAGGAACTGATCGGCGCTCGCCGCATAGCGGAACTCCAGTTGCGCCAGAGCCTGTTGAGTCGTCAGGCCCGCCGCCGTCAGCTCGCGCAGATACGCGACACCGGTCGCCATCGACGCGCCCAGTTCCTGCGCCGCCGAGCCACCGGCCTCGTGGTACGGCAGCGCGTCCACGGTCAGCGCCCGCACACCGGGGTAGCGGGTGGTGCACCGCCGAGCCAGCTCCACCACAGGACCGATGTCGTACGACGATCCCGTACGGGCCTCGTGCCCCAGGGGGTCGGCGCCCAGGTTGCCGCGCGGGGCGTCAGCGGCGACGCCCGACTGCTCGTAGCAGCGGAACAGTTGGGCCGCGGCCGCCTCGGTCTCGGCGCCCGCGTCGAGGACGACGGGGGCGAGGTCCAGATAGACGCCGTCGAGCGCCGTGGGCAGCGCGGAGACGGGGAAATCGGAGGCTTCGCCCACGGTCAGCCACAGCGACGCGACACCGTTCTCCAGGTCGGCGAGTACCGCCGCCGGGTCCGCCACCGCGTGCCTTTGCCGTACGTCCCAGCCGCCGGCGACGTTGCCCTCGGCGCGGCCACCACGGACGAAGGGCGCGAAGCCCGGCAGCCCGTTCGTGGGTGCCGCGTCGCGGCCGGTGTACAGCGGGCGGGTGCGCAACCCGTCCTCGAGCGCGGTGGACAGGGCGCCTTCCGCTTCGGCTGCCGAGACTTCCTTGCCCGACTTGCGCAGGACACCCGACACCAGGTGTTGCCACTGCTCGTGCGTCGCGTCAGGGAACTCGGCCGCCAAGGAAAGCCCGTCGTCTGGCAGGACCGTCATGTCCGGATGCTAGGTCAGAGCCGGCGAGCGAGAGCAGGGCACACCCGTGTGACCTTGTTCTCCTTGTCGTGGGGGCTCGATTCGCCTACGAGCGGGATGGCGCGGAATGGTGACCCGCGTCGGCGCGGCACGCCAGGCGACGGCGCGAGGGAACCGGCCTTGGCCATGTACGCGCCACGCGGTACCGTCAGGGCGTATCGACGACAGCACGGAAGCCGGTGTGAAACCGGCACGGTCGCGCCACTGTGTGCGAGAGGTCCGAGGACGGACCGCTCGTGAGTCAGACCCGGCTGTCGTCTCGTGCACCACCGAGACGGGACGCGAACTCCCGAAGGAGGCTCTGCCATGGCGCAGAATGTCGCCCAGCCGACCCCCAACACCCCTGTGATTCCGGCGAAGTTGCCGTTGAAGGACATCGCCCCCTGGGCCGTCTTCATCGGCATCCTGATGCTGGTTCTTCTCTACTTCGTCGGCGCCGAACAGGGCGCCACCTCCGTGTTCAGCGGAGCGGAAGTTCATGAATGGGTGCATGACGCCCGTCACCTGCTCGGCTTCCCCTGCCACTGACCCGAGGGAACCCGACGCGCTCATGAACTCCAGCACCGTACGTAATCTGCTCGTTCGCGGCATGCTCGCCGGCCTCGCCGCCGGCGTGCTCGCCCTGGTCATCGCCTACTGGCTCGGCGAACCAGGCGTCGACGCCGCGATCGGCTTCGAGGAGGCCCACGCCGGCCACTCGCACGGCGACGAGGTCGAACTCGTCTCCCGCGGCCTCCAGTCCACCGCCGGTCTCGCCACCGGCATCCTCGTCTACGGCATCGCCTTCGGCGGGATCGCCGCTCTCGCCTACTGCTTCGCGCTCGGGCGCGTCGGCCGCTTCGGCCCACGCGCCACCGCCCTGCTGCTGTCGGGCTGTGCGCTGCTCGCCGTATACGTCGTACCGTTCCTGAAGTACCCGGCCAACCCGCCCGCCGTCGGAAACCCCGACACCATCGGCAAGCGGACGACCCTGTACTTCCTGATGATGGTGCTCAGCGTGCTCCTGACGATCGCCGCGACCATCGTCGGCAAGCGGCTCGTGCCCCGGCTCGGCACCTGGTACGCGACAGTCGTCGCCGTGCTGGGATTCGCCGTGATCGTCGGCCTGGCCTACGAGTTCCTGCCGGCGATCAACGACGCGCCCGAGCACTTCCCGGCCGCGCTGCTGTGGCGCTTCCGGCTCTCCGCCCTCGCCACACAGATCACGCTGTGGGCCGGATTCGGCCTGCTGTTCGGAGAGCTGGCGCAGCGACTGCTGCGGCCGAAGCCCGTGGCCGCCACACCTGGGGAAACGGTCGCGGCGGGCCAATGATGGCCCCGGGCGGGTCGCGGGAAACGTAGAAGAGGGCCCACGGAGTCATCCGGGGCCCTCGCGTGTTTTCGCACCACATCAGGGTTCATCCGCGCATGGTTCGCGTGAGGAATCGAGGAGCTGAGTGGCCAGACACCCGGAGCCGCGCCGTATCACTCTCGGCGGTCGCGCGGCGGTCGCCCTGACCCTCGACGAGTACGAACAGCTCATCGCCGGCCGACGGCAGATCGGCGGGCAGAGCGCGCGGATGCGGGTGCTCGCCCAGCAGGCGAAGCGGACCGAGCAGCTGGTGCGCGACCTGACGGAGCTCGTGGCGGCGTGCCCGGCCGACGAGTGCGCTGCCGTCGGGCACACGCCGAGCGGTACCGGACCCGCCGTACGCGAGGACAGTCCCGAGGCGGCACGGTCCGCCTGCGTACGGTGCGAATTGGCGGAGCTGTTGGCCCGCCACCGGGGGCAGGGCCGTTGATCGGAGCGCTCACTCGGCGCCGAGCATGCGGCCGAGCCGGATGTTCCAGCGACCGGAGCGCCCACTGAACTCCGTGGCCGACAGCGGCGCGACGTCAAGGCGCCAGAAGGCGGACAGCGGAGCCCCTGTCGCATGGACCGCGGCCGCCCGCACCACCTCGGGTTCCACGACGGCGACGACCCGGCCGGACGCCGTACCGCCCTCCCTGACCTCGTCCAGCCAGCGGCCGACCCGTGCGCACACGTCGGCCACGGACTCACCACCCGGCGGTGAGGCCTCCGGGTCCGTCAGCCAACGAGCCACCGCCTGCGGTTCCGTGGCGCTCACGTCGTCCAGCGACCGGCCGCGCCAACTGCCCGCGTCGAGGCCTGCCAGGGCGGGTGCGGCTTGCCCGGCATTGAGGCCGAGAGCGTCGGCGGTCTGTGCGCACCGGGTGCCGGGGGAGACGACGACGCGGTCGGCCAAGGGCAGGGTTCCGGCCGCGCGACGAGCCTGAGCGGCGCCGGCCGAGTCGAGGGACGCCCCGTCGTCGAACACGCCGCTCCGTGCTGAGGCGGTCACGGCCGGTGAGACGAGCAGCAGGCGCGTGGTCACGGAACTCCCTGGGACTCGATGGCCGTGCGAGGGGAGCGTACTCCCCGCCGCCGATGTTCCTTCAGCAGGTCCGTGCGGTGGTCGCGGAAGGTGGTGACGAGTACGGCGACGAAGTCGAGGGGCGGGAGTTGCAGGAAGAACTGGGTGTCGTTCCGGGTGCCCTCGAACACCTCACTGTGGTGGAGGAGACGGCGGCGCTGGAGGGCGTTCCCATGCGTCTGACCGTCTTCTCCGCGGACCTGATCGGCGATCCGGTGCCCGCGGCCGAACTGGCCGCACGTTCGTGCCCTATCCGGTGTCGGACGACGGGCCGGGGGACGGGCATCGGGCCTGAGACGGCCCGGCCGCTCCCGTGCTCCAAGGACACCGGGTGCCTTCCCCGATCCCTCGTGCGCCACAATGAGCCCACGAGAGGCGACGGGGACCAGGAAGCCGGTGTGATTCCGGCGCGGTCCCGCCACTGTGACCGGGGAGCGATCCTCCTGCACGCCACCGTCCGCGACAGCGGACGGGAAGGCGGGGGTGAGTGATGATCCGGGAGCCAGGAGACTGACCCGTCGCCGGTCCAGCAGCAGGGGCGAGGACACCCCGGAGAGGATCGATGTGACGACGCATGCCCGAACGGGGCACCCGGGGCCCGGCAGGCGCCAAGTACTGGCCGCCTCAGGTGCGTTGACGTTCGCCGGAGCCGGGTTGCTCAGCGGCTGCGGCGGGGACACCAAGGACGGGGGAGGCGGCGACCGGTTCCGCGCGGCGTTCACCTCCGGTGGCTCCCAGGAGACGCTCGACCCGCACGTGGCACCCAACTTCGTCGACCAGGCCCGCGCCAAGGCCCTCTACGACACCCTCGGCACGTACGCGGACGACCTGTCGGTCCGCGAGCGGCTCGCGGAGTCCTGGGAGAGCGACTCCTCGGGCACCCGCTGGCGCATCCGCCTGCGCGCGGCCCGCTTCCACGACGGCAAGCCGGTCACCGCCAAGGACGTGCTCTACAGCTACCGCCGCGCCGCCGACCCCAAGACCGGATCTCCGTCGCAGGTCCTGCTGTCCGCGATCGACTTCGGCGCGAGCAGGGCAGACGGGAACCGGACCGTCGTCCTCGTGCTGAAGGCGCCGAACTTCGAGTTCCCCACCGTCTTCGCGGGACCCGGCACCGAGATCATCCCGGACGGCACCACGGACTTCAGCAAGCCGGTCGGCTCCGGCCCCTTCACCTACGTGTCCTTCACGCCCGGCGGCACCGCCCGCTACCGGCGCTGGGCGGACCACTGGGACGGCGCCCCGCACATCGCCGAGCTGGAGATCGTCCCCGCGAACGAGGAGTCGGCGCGGCTGGGCGCGCTGCTGTCCGGGCAGGTGCACTACGGCGCCGACATGGGCGGAGCGTCCGTGGAACGGCTGAAGAAGAACAACTCGACACACCTTCTGACGGCCAAGCGGGCCACCGCGCAGCAACTGCTTCTGCGCACCGGACGAAGCCCGTTCGACGATCCGCGGCTCATACGCGCCGTGCAGCTCGGCATCGACCGGGAGGCACTGGTCAGGATCGCGCTCGCCGGGCACGGCGAGGTGGGCAACGACCTGTTCGGGATGGGGCTGCGCGGCTACCCCGACGACATGGAACCCCGGAAGCGGGACGTCGACGAGGCGCGCGGGCTCGTGAAGGAGGCCGGAGCCCAGGGGCTGCACATCACCGTGGAGACCAGCGCCGTCGACGCCGCGTGGGAACCGGCCGCCGACCTGATGGCTCGTCAGCTACGCGAGGTGGGGCTCAAGTTGACCGCCAACACCCGCGCCTCCAGCACGTACTTCAGCGAGATCAAGACCAAGGGCATCGCCGCCTTCAACACCACCTCCACGCTGCCCGTCTCCGACTTCCTCCAGCAGCGGGTCCGTGGCGGCGCCGCCCGCAACCAGACGCAGTACGCCTCGAAGAAGTTCGACGCGCTCCTTGACCGGGCCCGCACCAGCCGGGACGAGCAGGACAGGCTCGGGCTGCTCGCCCGCGCCCAGAAGCTGGCCCGCGCCGAGTCCGGACTCCTGGTGTGGGCGTTCTCCGACGCCAACGACGCCGTCGCGCGCTCGGTCACCGGTTTGCGCGCGGCGCCCCCGAACTCGCACGACTGGGCGCGCTTCGACCGTGTCCGCGTCAGCTGACATGCGGGCGTATGTGCTCCGACGCTGCCTGCTGGCGCTGTTGCAGTGCCTGGTGGTGCTTCTCGCCGTGTTCGCCGTCGGCTCGCTGCTGCCCGGCGACACGGCCGACGTGCTGCGCGGTGAACTCGGCACGCCGGAGCAAGTCACCGCACTGCGCGACCAGTTGGGTCTCGACGAACCGGCTTGGTCCCGCTTCGGGCACTGGCTCGCCCACCTCTTCACCGGGGACCCGGGGAATTCTCTGACGACCGGCCTGCCCGTCGGCGACGACATCGGCCGGCGCGTCGGCGTGACACTCCTGCTGGGTGTCCCGGCACTGCTGCTCGTCACCGTGCTCGCGCCGCTCGTGGGCGCGGTGTCGGGGCTGCGGGAGGGCAGCCGCGTCGATCGCGCGCTGAACACGGCCGCCGTCGTGCTGCACGCCGTGCCGGAGTTCGTGCTCGGGCTGCTACTGGTCGCCTCGGTGTCGCTGGCGGCCGGGCTGCTGCCCGCCACCGCCGTCGGCATGGACGCGCACGCGCTGTGGGCGCAGCCCGCCGTGCTGGTCCTCCCCGTCGTCGTACTGACGGCCCGTCACCTGTGCGACCTGGCACGGCAGATACGGGCCGGGGTCGCGGACCAGCGGCACAGTGCCGTCGCCGAGCATCTGCGGCTGCTCGGCATGCGCGAGCGCGTCATCGTGGTGCGCCATGTGCTGCCGGGTGCCCTGGGGCCGGCGGCGCAGCAGTACGCGCGCTGCGTGGAGGGACTGCTCGGCGGCGCGGTGCTGGTGGAGGCGGTGTTCGGCTTCCGCGGCCTGGGCAACGGCTTCGTCGAGGCGGTGCAGAACCGCGACCTGCCCCAAGTGCAGACGTACGCCCTGCTGTTCGCCGGCACCGCCGTCGCGGTGAACCTGGCCGCCGACCTGGTCGCCCACCGCTTGGCGCCCCGCCGGGAGGTCACGGCGTGACGCTACCGGCCACCGCGACACGAACTCGCCCACCGTGGATCTCCCTGACCCTGCTGGGTGTCCCGGTGCTCCTCGCCCTGTCGGGGCCGCTCCTCGCAGGCGACGACTCGCCCCAACCGGACGCTCTGCCGTCCCAGCCACCCGGCCACGGTCACCTGCTCGGCACCGACGTCCTGGGCCGAGATGTGCTCGCGCTCGTCCTGCACGGAGGCGCCTCGGTGGTGGGCAGCGCGCTCGCGGCGCTCGCGATCGGCATGGCACTCGGCGTTCCGTTGGGCCTGCTTGCCGCGGGGCCGCGGCGCCGCCTCGACGAGACCGTCATGCGCACCATGGACCTGCTGCTGGCCTTCCCCGGCCTGCTGGTCCTGATGACCCTGGCCGCGACCGGCCACCGCCACTGGCTGTGGCTCGTGTCGGTCGCCGGGGCGCTGCAAGTGCCGGCCGTTGCCCGCCTGGTGCGGGGCGCGGCCCTCGCCCCCGGTGCCCGGACCGTCGTCGAGGCGCTGCGCATGCAGGGCCACGGCTGGGCGTACATCCATCTGCGGCACCTGGCAAGGGAGTTGGCCGCGCCGCTGGCCACCGACGCGGGCGGCCGGTTCTCCGTGGTGCTCTACCTGCTGGCGTCCGCCAACTTCCTCGGCCTCGGCCTGTCCGCGTCCGCACCCGACTGGGCGGTGCTCATCGAGCGCAACAGCGACGCCCTGTTCACCCAGCCCGCCGCCGTACTGGCGCCCGCGGGGCTGCTGACCGCACTGTGCGTCGGCGGCAACCTGCTCGTCGACCGGTCCCTCGCGCGGAAGAGGAGGAGTTCGTGACCGCACCGCAGTGGGAGACGGCGCCGCAGCCGGAGCCGGCACCGCAGTCGGAGACCGCACCGCTCTTGGTGATCGAGAAGCTCTCGGCGCACGCCGAAGGTGCGACGCGACCGCTGCTCGACCAGGTCGGGCTGACCGTGCGGCCGGGCACCGTCCTCGCCGTCGTCGGACCGTCGGGCAGCGGCAAGACCACGCTGGGCCTGGCCGCCCTGGGCGCCGCGCGCGACTCCGTGAAGCTGTCCGGACACGTCCTGTTGGAGGGCGCGGACCTGCTGTCCCTCACCCCGGCGGCACGCCGCTCGGCGCGAGCGGGCCGCGCCGCCCACCTGCCCCAGCACCCCGAATCGGTGCTCGACCCGGTCCGCCGCGTCGAAGGTGTGCTGACGGAACTGGCCGCGCTCGGCCACGCGGGGCGCACCGCCCGCAAAGCGGCCGCATCGCAGGCACTTGCCGCGGCCGGACTCGACCGCGCCCTCGTGCACCGGCGCTTCCCCCACCAACTCTCCGGCGGCCAACAACAGCGCCTGGCACTCGCCTCCGCACTGGTCACCGGGGCACGACTGCTCGTCCTGGACGAACCCACGAGCGGCCTGGACCCGGCCCTCGCACGAGCCCTCGGCCGCACCGTCCGCGCCCTCGCCGAAGGCGGCACCGGCGTCCTGCTGCTCAGCCACGACCTGCCGACCGTGCGCGACACGGCGGACCGTGTCCTCGTGCTGGAGGACGGGCGAGCGGTGGAGGACGGCCCGGTGGAGGAGGTCCTGGGAACCGGCCGGCCCTTGCGCCACGCCGCCACCCGTACGCTGCTCGCCGCGGAACATCGCACGGCGGCCGCAAGCCAGGTGCAGACGGCGGCGAACGGCCCACGACTGACCGGCGGAGTCGAGGCCCGGGACATCGCCGTACGCCGCCGATCCGCCGACCCGCTCGCCGGCCCGGTGTCACTGACGTTCGCCCCCGGCAGCAGAACTGCGCTGCTCGGCCCCTCCGGCTCGGGCAAGACGACCTTCGCCAGGGCCCTGGCAGGCCTGATCGCACCGACCACGGGCGAGGTCCGCTCGGAAGGCGAGCGCCTCCCCGCCCGCATCGACCGCCGTACGACCGCACAGCGCCGCGCCGTCCAGTACGTGCACCAAAACAGCGCGGACTCCTTCGAGCGGCACCGACCCGTACTGCCCCAACTCGCCGACACCGCACGCCTCTTGCGGGGTCTGAACCACAAGGACGCCGCCACGGAGGCGACGGACATCGCGACCGCTCTCGGGTTGGCGGAGCAGGAACTGCACCGCACGCCCGGCCGACTGTCCGGCGGGCAACTGCAACGCTGCGCACTGGTACGCGCCCTGACGGCACACCCCGCGCTACTGGTGTGCGACGAGGTGACCTCGGCACTGGACACCGCATCCCGCGAACGCGTCCTCGACGCCCTGCCGACGCTGCTCGCCCCCGCCGCTACGGCCCTGCTGTTCATCAGCCACGATGTAACGGCGATGCGCGCGTTGGCCCAGGACGCGGTGGCGTTCCGCGCCGGACGGTGCGTGCGGTACGGGCCGGTGGACGAGGTTCTGCGGGCCGGCGCGGCAGAGGTGGCCGCGGCGGCGACGTCGGCGCCCGACCGCTCCACGCCGTGACCGAGGACCGCGCCCTGGCCTCCCGCGCGCTGTGATGACCGGACGCCTCAGGAGGCGTCCGAGCCGCCCCGACGCAGATACGCGCCGAGCCGCTCGATCGCCGAGGCGTTGCGCGGGCTCTCGACCAGATCGGCGTAGTCCAGCGCGTAGATCCGCTTGTGCTTGATCGCGGAGACGTTCCGCAGCGGAGGGTAGGACAGCAGGAATTTCCTCTTCTGCTCCGCGCTGGTCGAGCCGTAGTCGTTGATGACGATGACGTCCGGGTCCCGCTTCACGACCGTCTCCCAACCCACAGTCGTCCACGAGTCCTTGAGGTCGTGCAGGAGGTTGACACCTCCGGCCTCGCTGATGATCTGCTCGGGCGCGGCGTAGCGGCCCGAGGTGAAGGGCTGGTCCTCGCCGCTGTCGTAGAGGAAGACCGAGGGCCGGTCCGTGCCCTTGGCCGCCTTCGCGCGTACGTCGGCGACGCTCGTCTTGTACTGCCCGATCAGCTTCCGCGCGCGGTCCTCGACGCCGAAGATCTTCCCGAGGTTCGTCAGGTCCGTGTACAGCGCGTCGAGCGGCGGCATGATGCCGCGTGAGGTGCCGGTGCGGGCGTTGCGGCAGGACTCGGTGAGCAGGTACGTGTCGATGCCGGCCTTGTGCAGGTCCGCCGGTGTCAGCGCGTTCTCGTTGAAGCCGTAGTTCCAGCCGGCGAAGACGAGGTCGGCGCGCGCGTCGAGGGCCACCTCCTTGGTGACACGGTCCTTGGAGAGCCACTTCACCTTGTCGTAGGCGCCCTTGTACGGCAACCCGTCGGTGGAGCCCTTGTCGGCCGGCATGGCGTAGCCGGCCATGCGGTCCTCGAGACCGAGCGCGAACATCAGCTCGGTGATGCCGACATCGTTGGTCACCACGCGCTGGGGGCGCTTGTCGTACGTGACCTTCTTCCCGCAGTTGGTGACGGACACCGACGCGGACGTCGTCGACTTGCTGTCGGACGCGACGTTCGCGCCGCAGCCGGTGAGGGTGAGCGCGGCGGCGAGGCCGAGCGAGGCGGGCATGAGCTTGCGCACGGGAGCCTTCCAGAGTGGGTCGGAGCGGGGTCAGTGAGTCGTCAGCGGATCGAAGAGGAACTGGGTGGCGCCGGTCTCGGGGTGGCACACGCGATGTGCCCGTACGCCGAAGACCTCGGCGAGCAGCGAGCGGGAGAGCACCTCGTCCGGGGTGCCGGAGGCGACGACACGGCCGGCGTGCAGGACGTGCAGCCGGTCGCAGTGGGCGGCGGCGAGGTTCAGGTCGTGCAGGGCCGCGAGGACCGTCGGGCCGCTGGCGCGCACCCGGCGCAACACGTCGAGCTGGTGGGCGATGTCGAGGTGGTTGGTGGGCTCGTCGAGGACGAGGACGTGCGGCTGTTGGGTGAGCGCGCGGGCGATGAGCACACGCTGCTTCTCGCCGCCGGACAGCGACAGGAAGCCGCGGTCGGCGAGGTGGTCCACGCCCGCCTGTTCCAGGGCCTGTCGGCAGACCTGCCGGTCACGGGCGGCATCGCGTTCGCGGTGCGGCAGGCGGCCCATGGCGACGATCTCGGTAACGGTGAAGTCGAAGTCCGCCACCGACTCCTGCGGCAGCGCGGCGATCAGACGCGCCGCGGCCCGGGGTGTCATGCCGTGCACGTCCTCGCTCTCGACCGTGACGACTCCCGCGTCCGGCCGCCGCGCCCGATAGACGCACCGCAGCAGCGTCGACTTGCCGCTGCCATTGGGGCCGACGAGACCCACGAAGGTGCCGGCCGCCGCGCCGAGGGTGACCTCGTCGACGATCCGCGCCCCCGCCGCCTCGACCGACACACCTTCGACGTCGAGCCGCATGACTCCTCCTCAAGAACAAGCTTCGGTACGTGTACGTGTACGTGTACGGATACGGGGCGGGGCCGAGGGACGGGCGGACTCAACGGCCCGTCAGCGCATGGCCACCGCGCCGCATGAGCAGGAGGAACGCGGGGACACCAAGGGCAGCCGTGACCACACCCACCGGGAGTTCGGTCGGTGCGAGCAGCACCCGTGACAGCACGTCGGCCCACACGAGCAGGACCGCCCCGGCGAGCGGCGCGATCGCGAGCACGCGCGCGTGCGAGGCGCCCACGAGCATCCGCACGAGGTGCGGAACCATCAGCCCGACGAAGCCGATCGCCCCGCTCACGGCGACGACCGTGCCCGTCACGGCGGCGGTCACGACGAACAGTTCGCGCCGCAACCGGTCCGGTGGCACGCCCAGGGCGGCCGCCGTCTCGTCGCCCATCGAGAGCGCGTCCAGCGAGCCCGCCCGGAGTCGCAGCCACAGCCAGCCGACCACGACCGTCGCGGCGGCCAGCGGGACCTTCGGCCACGTCGCACCGCCCAGACTGCCGAGCAGCCACATCATCGCCGCGCGCGCGGCCTCGCCCCGCTCGGCGCCGAAGACCATGACGGTGGTGACGGCCTGGAACCCGTAGGCGAGCGCCGTACCGGTCAACACGAGGCGCAGCGGGCTGAGTCCGAGCGGGGAGCGGGCCACCAGGTAGACCACGACGGTTGCGGCGAGTGCCGACACGAAGGCCGAGAAGGAGAGCGCCCAGACGCCGAGTCCGGCCAGTGCTCCGAAGAGGATGACGGCGTTGGCGCCGACGGCGGCGCCCGAAGAGATGCCGAGTACGAAGGGGTCAGCGAGGGCGTTGCGCACCAGCGCCTGCACCGCGACGCCGACCGCGGCGAGCCCCGCGCCGACGACGGCGGCGAGCACGACGCGCGGGAACCGGATCTCCCACACGATGGTGTAGGCCCCCGCGTCGTCGGCGCCGAGACTCCCGCCACTGAGCCCCGCCCACATGAGGCGCAGCACCTGTGCCCAGCTCATGCCGGCCGCGCCGAGCCCGACCCCGCACGCCAACGAGACGGCCAGGACGAGCACGAGAGCGACCGCCAGCGGGACAGCCGGTATGCGCCCACGCGAGACATCGGTGGGGGCAGCGGGAGCGGCGGTGCGGAGCAACACGGGCGAACATCCTCCGGGTTGGCGCCACCGGAGGAAGGTGCAGGGCGCCAGCAGGACCCGCAGGGTTTCTGGCTGTCCCTGCTCGCAGTCCACGGCGAGCGGTCGACGGGTCACGCACCTGCCGCGGGTGATCGGACTCGCATGGCCAGGCAGGCCACGCACACCGTTGCGGGTCAGCGCCGGATTCGCACCGGCTTCCCCCGCGGGAGGCAGGCGCAGCCTAGCAAGCCGGGAAGGGCGGCCAGGCTCCGGCCGGGGTGTTCCCCGCATGACGCGCATCACGTGTGTGAGCCGGGAACCCGGCCACATCCGTACCCGACCAACGGAGTCCGACCAGGGGATGGCCGATTATCGATCATCGCTGTGGCGGAAACCATGCCGCCGCGGACGCGAATAGTCCGTTTCGCTTCAACGGGGCTATGAGGCAAGGCGGTTGAGCCGCAGCGGCCCTGGTAGCATCCCCGCGGCGATCTTGATCAACTCACCCCGCGCGCCGACTTGACACTGCCGCGGGGGGAGAGCGGGGGTACGGGTCGCCGATCTATCTGCCCGTGCCAAGAGAGGCGTCCATGACACACGCACTTGTGTGGTGCCTGGGTGCGATTGCGCTGATATCCATCGTCGCAAGCGTTGCACTCATAGCCCGTACCCGAGCGCTGACCGACAAGAGACGTCAGGACGCAGAGGAACAGCAACAACGACTGGACCAGGCCACCGCGCAGATCGCGGCCCACCAGTCCGAACTGAAGAGGTCCCGCGCGGAGCGGGACGGCGTCATCGCCGAGGCGCGGGCGGCCGCGGAGGACAGCACGAAGTCGGTCCTCAAGGGGGCGGCCAGCTTCCTGCAGAGCCTGGCGGCCGAGCAGACCGCGCTGCTGGACAGCGTGCAGCGCAAGTACGGCGGCCACGAAGTCCTCAATGACCTCCTGGACGTGCACCACGCCAACGCTCAGATGGCGCGCAAGGCCCAGGGCATCGCGGTGATGTGCGGGGCGCCGCTGGGCCGCCGCAACCGGCCGGCCAGCGTGTACGACGTGGCGCGCAGCGCCCAGGGCCAGATCCGCAACTTCCAGCGCGTGTCGATCATGCAGCAGCCCGGTTTGGCCCTCAAGGCCACCGCGGTCGCGCCGGTCGCACTGGCCGTCGCCGAACTGCTGGACAACGCGGCGAGCTTCTCGCAGCACGACGCCCCGATCGAGGTCACGTTCCAGCGCGTGCAGGGCAACCTGTGCATCGTCATCGACGACGCCGGCGTCAGCATGAGCGACGAGGACCGCCAGCGTGCCACCACCCTGCTGTCCGGCGACGAACCGCCGCAGCTGCAACAGCTGGGCACCCAGCCGAAGTTCGGCTTCCCGGTGATCGGCCTGATCGCCCGTCAGTACGGCTTCAAGGTGGACGTCTCCGGTGTGTCCCGCTACGGCGGTGTGCGGGCCGTCGTCCTGCTGCCCGAGGAGTTGTGGACCATGGAAGAGGCGACCCCCAAGGCTGCGCCCACCCCCACCCCCACCTCCGCTCCCGCACCGGCCGCACACGTCGCGCCCTCGCCCGTTCGCCAGGGACCGAGCCGTTCCGAGGTGGCACCCCAGCGCACCCCGAACGGTCTGCCCAAACGCGCCAACCGCCAGTCGCCGAACACCCCCGCAGCTCCGGCGGACATGCCCCACCCGGACGGCGTCACACAGTCCCTGCCTCGGGCATCCAGCCGGGGGCTGGGCGCGTTCCAGCGCGGCACCCTTGAAGCGCGCGCCGACGAGGCCCCACTGGGCGAAGGGTCTGATGACCGGTGAGCGCCGACCTGTCGTGGATGCTCGACGACATCGTGAAGAACGTGGTCGGTGCGCGCCATGCCGTCCTGCTGTCCGCCGACGGCCTTCCCCGCGCCTCCACCGAGGGCCTGGCCGAGGGGGACCTGCGCACCATCTCCACGGCCATGTCCGGCATCCAGGCCCTGAGCCGTGCCACAGCCCCGTTCGTCGGGACCGCGGCGAATGCGGCCTGGACGCAGACCGTCATCGAGTTCGGGCACGGCTGGATCTTCCTGATCGGCGCCGGACAGGGCGCCTATCTCGCGGCGGCGGCCGAGCCCGACGTGGACATGCAGCAGATCAGTTACCGCATGCACCGGCTGGTGGCCCGACTGGGACACAACATGACGTCCGCGCCCCGCGTCGAAGGGGCCGGGCAAGGCGGCCGGCACGGCAGTCCCGAGCCGGCGCCCGGGGAGGACACGGCCGAGGTGCTGCGTGAGCTCGACCAGGCGGTCGCCGGCGTGAACGGTGCCCGCCACGCGGTGCTGCTCGGTGGCAACGGCCTGCCACGCGGCGCGACCGCGGGGCTGCCCCGCGACCTTGCCGACAGGATCTGTGCGGCGATGACCGGCATCCATGCCAACAGTCGGGCGGCCGCGCAGTTCGCGGGGCCCGTCGCGAACGTGGTGTGGCAGCAGACGGCCATCGAGTTCCA
The DNA here is from genome assembly GCF_040295505.1 of Streptomyces sp. NPDC002790. Lineage (NCBI taxonomy): Bacteria > Bacillati > Actinomycetota > Actinomycetes > Kitasatosporales > Streptomycetaceae > Streptomyces > Streptomyces sp. NPDC002790. Next base: position 99,269 of record NZ_JBEOVM010000004.1, read on the forward strand.
GCACGGGTGGATCCTTCTCATCGCGGCGGGGGACGGCGCACTCCTGGCGGCCTCGGCCGACCATGACTGCAACATCGAGGCGTTGACGGCCCGGCTGCACGAGGTGGAGCCCAAGATCGCGGCGTCTGCCGTGGCCGGCAGGGTGCCAGGCAATGCCTGAGCCCAGCGAGCAGGGCCTCGTGGTCACGTCCGACCTCGTGCCGCTCTTCGTCATCACGGGCGGGCGGACCCTGCCCCCGGAGCACGAGTACGAGCACACCGCGATGGTGACCTCGGCGCGGGGATCCGAGGCAGCCCTGCGCGCCCTGGCCCCCGAAGCCCGCACGGTCATGGACCTGGTCACCGACGGCTTCCTGTCGGTGGCCGAGGTCGCCGGACACACCCAACTCCCGGTCGGCGTCGTCCGCATCCTCCTGGCGCAACTCGCCGAGGCCGGTCTGCTCGAAGTGCGCCCGCCGGTCCCGGCCGCCCAACAGGTGGACGTGGACGTCGTCAGTGCCGTCCTCACCGGCCTGCAAAAGAAGTTCGGAGCGTGAGCGTGTACCTCGAGCCATCCGTCACCCAGGCGGTGAAGATCCTCGTCGTAGGTCACTTCGGCGTGGGGAAAACCACGTGCATCGGAAGTCTCTCGGAGATCAAACCGCTGCGTACCGAAGAACAGATCACCGTGGCCAGCGTGGGACTCGACGACCTCACGAACACCCCCAACAAGACGACCACCACCGTGGCCATGGACTTCGGCCGCCTCACCCTCTCGGACGAGCTGGTCCTCTACCTGTTCGGCACACCCGGCCAGGAGCGGTTCACGGAGATGTGGGAGGACTTGTCGCGTGGTGCACTGGGCGCGCTCGTCCTCGTCGACCCCGAGCGCCTCGACGAGAGCTTCGCCGTCCTGGACCTGGTGGAGTCCTTCGGCCTCACGTACACGATCGGCGTGAACTCCTTCGAGGGCCAGGCAGAGTACGCCCTCGCGGAAGTGCACGAGGCACTGAACCTCCACGATCAGACACCGATCGTGCGGTGCGACGTGCGCGATGAACGCTCGTCGGCCGAGGCACTGATCACCCTCGTGCAGCACCTCATGACCCAGCTCGCCGCCTAGGAGCCCCCGCATGTCCCAGCCGACCGACCCCCGTTCGATACCGCCGGGCTGCCCCGCGCACGCCCAGAGCGGCAACATCCAGCTCTACGGGCCCGACTTCGCGGCCGACCCCGAGGCCTACTACGCGCACCTGCGCGCACAAGGCCCCAGCGCACCCGTCGACATCGCGCCCGGCGTCCAGGTCGAACTCGTCACGAGCTACGACGCCGCGCTGCACATTCTGCAGAACCCGGCTGCCTTCCCGCGCGACTCGCGCCGCTGGAACGCGCTGGCCGAAGGGCGGGTGCCGGCCGACAGTCCGGCGCTGCCGATGATGGCCTACCGGCCCAACGCACTGTTCTCCGACGGTGCCGACCACGCCAAGCTCCGCCAGGCTGTGACCGCCGCTCTCGATGCCGTCGACGAGCGGGCCCTGATCCGCCAGACCCAGAAGTCTGCCGACTACCTGATCAGTGGCTTCAGCTCGGACCGATTCGGCCACGCGGAACTCATGGCCGAATACGCCAACCCGCTGCCCCTGCTCGTCTTCTCCCATCTCTTCGGCTGCCCGCCCGACATCGGCGACCGGGTCATCACCGGGATCAGCGGCATCTTTGAAGGCACCGTCGGCGCCGACGCGATCCTCGGGCAGGCGCTTGCCGAGCTGATCGAGCTCAAGCACCGCCGGCCGGGCGACGATCTCACCACTGAGCTGATCCGGCAGCACGCGCTCCTCACGCACGATCAGGCCGCAGCCGACGAGGCGGTGCTCCACCAACTCGTCACGCTGCTCTCCGGCGGCACCGCACCGCTCGCCGCAGCCATTGGCACCAGCAGCGCCCTCTACCTCGGAGAGGAGTGGCCCACCGGGCTCCCGGTCGAGGACGCCGTCTCCCAGGCCCTGTGGAACTACGCGCCGATCGCCAACTACGCCGGCCATTACCCCGCTATGGACATCGAACTCGGGGAGCGGGCCCTGCGGGCCGGTGATCCGGTCCTCATTTCCTTCGCCGCGGCCAACACGGACCCGCGGCTGACCGAACACCGTGCGCAGCTCAACTCGAAGGCGCACCTGGCGTTCGGGGCGGGGCCCCACGCGTGCCCGGCCAAGGACCCGGCCTTCATGATCGCGGTGACAGCGGTCGAGTGCCTGCTCAACCGGCTGCCCGACATGGAGCTGGACGAGGCCTTCACTTCGCTTGCCTGGGTGCCCTCGCCGTGGAGCCGTGCACTGAGTGAGCTGCCGGTCCGCTTCACGCGGCGCACCGTTCCGATGGCCTCGGCACCGTACGAGTCCGCCGCCCCGGTGGTTTCCCAGCCGACGCCCGACCTCCAGCCGCACGCCGCCGGACCGATCGGCTCCGTCCGATCCGGAACCGTCGAAGGGCCCGGCATGGAGAGCAAATCCCGCAAGGGAGGGCTGTTCAGCCGCTTCCTGGCATGGACCAAGGGCGAGTGACGCAGGCAACTGGAGTTTCCTGCGGTGTTATTGGATAGTCAAATGATCTTGTGGGTATCCATGGCGACTGATGCTCGGGAAGGAGCACAGTGGGAATCGCCTTACTGCCGCAGGAACTTCGCCGCTCCACCGTCAAGGTCTTCTCGCGCCTGCGTACCACGCAAGGGCAGGCAGACCCTCTTCCCTTCTACGCCGAACTCGCCGCGCCAGGACCGGTCAGCCCCGCTCCCTGGGGCGGCCATCTGGTCACCGGATTCGCCGAATGCGACCAGGTGTTGCGCGACAAGGGCTGGCACGAACCCGACCGCCAATGGCGCGAGCGGCAAGGAGCGGGCACCCGCTGGACGGCAGCGTCCTCACGGGAGATGAGCCACACCCTGCCCACCCTCAACGGCGCCGAGCACACCCGAATACGCCGGGCGGCCCACGGCTTCGACCGCAACTCCGTCGAAGGGCTCCGCCCGGCCGTCACCGCCGCCACCGACCGCCTCCTCGACGTCCTGCACGAGCAACTCAGCCACGGCGAAGCCGACTTCACCGCCCTCGTCGGCGAGGAACTGCCGATCGCCACCGTCGGGCACTGGCTCGGCCTGCCGAGTGCCGACTGGCCCCGCCTGCGCGAGCTCACCCACGACCAGGTGTTCACCCAGGAGCTTCTGCCGAGCGCGAGCCAGCTGGCCCTCTCCGACGCCGCCACCGTCGAGCTCCGGGAGTACTTCACCGACCTCGTACGAGCCCGACGCGCCCGCCCGGGGGACGACCCCGTCTCCCAGTGGATCCACACTTGGGACGCCCTCGAAGCCGACCGCGACCAGGCGGACCACCAGGTCTACCACCTGGCCCGCTTCGTCCTGCTGGCCGCCCTGGAGACCACCGCGACGCTCCTGTCACAAGCGGTGCTGCGCCTCGTGGAGCACCCCCACCACTGGGCCGCCGCTGCCGCCGACCCCGAACTCGTCCCCGGAGTCGTCGAGGAGAGCATGCGCTACGACCCGCCCACTCATGTGATCAGCCGCATCGCCGCCCACGACATCACCCTGGCGGGCCGCGACATCCGCGAAGGCGAGATGGCCCATCTCATGATCGGCGCCGCACATCACGATCCGGCTCGCCACGTGGACCCCGACACTTTCAATCCCCGGCGCACGCCCGGCCACCTGGCCTTCAGCGGCGGCAGCCACTACTGCCTCGGGGCCCCGCTGGCACGCATGGAGGCACAGATCCTCCTCACCCACCTGACCCGCCGCATACCCCGCCTGGCCCTGGTACGCCCGCCCGCCTGGGCGCCCCGCGTGGCCTTCCGCCGCCTCCTGAAACTGGACCTCGCCCTCGCATGACCGACCAACTGCACCCCTCCGACGGCTACAAGACCCTCCACGTCGACCAGGACGGGCCGGTGCTGTACGCCCGCCTCCACGCCGGCCGCCCTGACGCAGTCCTCGACGTCGCCGCCATCGACGACCTCCTGAAACTGCTCGACAGCCTCACCGAGCGCACCGACGTGAAGGTCCTGGTCCTGTCCTCCCTGGCAGCCGACTTCTGTCTGGGAGCCGACCGCGGCGAGTTCACCGCAGCGCGCGTCGCCGACCCGACCGGCGGCGCCCTGCGCCGCATCGTCGACAAGGCCTACCGGCTGTGCCAGGCCCTGGAGACGACCGACGCCATCACCATCGCCCGCCTCCACGGCCGGGTCACCGGCGCGGGCCTCGCCCTCATCTCCTACTGCGACCTCCGCGTCGGCGCCGACACCAGCCGCTACCGCATGCCCGAGGTCGGCCTCGGCCTGCCACCCGCATGGGGCGGCGCCACCGGCCGGCTCATCACCGAGGTCGGCGTGGCACGCATCCGCGAACTCATGCTCACCAGCCGGGAGTTCGACGCCGCCACGGCACATCGGATCGACCTCCTGCACGAAACCGCCCCCGAAGAGGACCTCGACCGTACGGTCACCGCCTGGACGCGCCTCCTCGGCCGCCGCTCCCACGAATCAATGATCGCCGCCAAACGCATGCTGACCGGCTACGCCCGCGCCGACCGCACCGCCGACCTGGGACTGCTCGATGCCAACCTCCTCACCGCGCACCTGTAGCTCAGGAAGGAACCCGCAGCCGCGTACGGCGCCCGCAGGATCTCGTCGCCGTCGCGGTCTGGGGTGGCGTCGCCGTCTGGTCAGGGAGTCGCGTTCTCGGTGACCGGCTTCTCTTCGGCTGCCGGATGTTGTGTCGGGGTGGTGGAGCGCAGCAGGGTGGCGGCGAGGAGGAGAGCGGTGGCGACGATGCACGAGCCGGTGCGGAAGGCGAACTGGTAGCCGTCCGCGAGGGCTGAGACGGTGTTGGCTCCGTCGCCCAGCAGGGCATGGGTGTGCGTGGCGGCGAGGGTGCTGAGGGCCGCGAGGCCGAAGGCGCTGCCGATCTGCTGCATGGTGTTGAACATGCCCGAGGCGATCCCCGACTCCTCGGGCGTCGCCGCCGACATCGCGAGCGTGGCCAGCGAGGGCATCGCGAGGCCGAAGCCGATGCCGAGCGGCAGCAGTGCGGGCAGTACGTCCACGACGTAGCTCCCGTGTGCCGGTACGCGACCGAGGACAGCGAGGCCTGCCGTGATCAGCGAGAGTCCTGCCAGGATTACGGCACGGGGGCCGAAGCGGGAAATGAGCCTGGGCGAGAGGCCGAGCGACAGGGAGCCGATCGCGACCGAGACCGGGAAGATGCCGAGGCCGGTGTGCACCTCGTCGTAGCCGAGCACCTTCTGCAGGTAGAGCACGGCCAGGAATTGGAAGCTGAACATCCCTGCCACCCCTGCCACCATGAGGGCTTGGATACCCATCGCGCCTACGACGTTGCGTGATCTCGCTGTAGGCCAGGCGGGAGTGATCGTCTACAGCGTTGTGGAAGTAGCTGTAGCCCCCGCCGAGCCGGTTCTTGCGGCCAGCCTGACGGACCAGCACCTGATGGCCGCCACCGTTGGGTATGTTGCCGAGCTTCTTGATGTCGACATGCACCAAGTCGCCCGGTGCGGCGTGCTCGTAGCGTCGTATTACGTGGCCGGTGGCTCGGTCCAGATGTGACAGTCTGGCGACGCCGTAGCGGCCGAGTACGCGGTGCACAGTGGAAGGATTGAGCCCGAGCAGGTAGGCAATGCGGGCTGGGCCCCAGCGGCGCAGTACTCGGATCTTGATGATGCGTCTCTCGGCCCGGGTCGGCGTGCGACGCGGGCTCAGATACGGGCGGCTGGAGCGATCCGTCATCCCGGCGGACCCCTGCTCGCGGTAGCGGTTGGCCCACCGCTTCGCGGTGGTGGGTGAGACTTGGAATCGTTCGGCTGCGCGACGGAGCGGCCACTGATCGTCGACCACGCACTGCGCCAGGCCTAGGCGGCCGGTTTCGGTCAGGGGGGCGTTGCGGTGGACCATGTGGGGTCTTTCAGGCTCGGAAGATGACGACGGCCGGGTGCACGAGCGATGTCTCGTGCACCCGGCCGCGAGGTGGGCGCCGTCTGCGCCTCAGCTGTTGGTCAGGACGATGCGCTGGCTGGGTGAGATGTGCATGTCCCAGGCTTCATGTACCTGCCGCAGTGGCATGGCCACCGATTCGCCGGTCAGTGCGCCGGTGCTGATCTTCTGTGCGAGCGAGGGCAGTTCGGCCAGGATGGCGTGGGTCCCGACAGCCCCCTGGCCGCTGCCGAGAAGATTGAGGTTGCCTGCACGGAGGAAGGCAGAGGGGAGGCTGATCTCCTGTCCGGCCATGGAGCCGATCTGGACCCAGCGCAGTGCCTTTGATCGGTCGGTGCGGGCTTTGAGGATCGCCGGGATGGCCTGTTCGGTGGGTCGGCCCCACAGGTAGTCGATGACGACGTCGACGTCTCCGGCTTCACGACCGAGCGTGGTCGCGATCTCCTCGTCACTGCCGTTGAGGGGGACCACCGCGTCGGCGCCGAGGTCCTTGAGAAGGTGCAGGCGCTGAGGCGAGCGGCCCGCCCCCACGACGCGTTCGGCGCCCAGGAGTTTGGCGATCTGCACGGCGAGGCGTCCGGCGTTTCCGGTGGCGCCCAGGACGAGCACGCTGGCGCCGGGCTGGAAGTTCAGTCGGCTACGCAGGGCCACCCAGGACGACATTCCAGGGTTCATCGCCGCCGCGACCGCGAGGGGGTCGGTATCCGCAGGCAGGGCGATGGCGCGCCGCCGGTCGACGACGGCCTGCTCGGCCATGGTGCCCACGGCGTCATCCGAGGCGACGAAGTACAGCAACTCCCCGTCGTTGGTGCGGCCCACAGCATCGATGCCGGGGACCATGGGCAGCGAGCCGTCGGAGGTGTAGTGGGAGCCGTCGGCTGCGGATCGCACACGCGGGTGCAGCCCGGCGGCCACGACATCGACGAGGATCTCGTGCTCGCCCTGCGGGCAGGGGGTCGGGAACTCCTCGAAACGAGGCGGAGCATCGAAGGATCGGACAACGGCGGCGTGCATGTGCGTCTCCCGTCTGGGGCCGGCGTGTGGTCCGGCAGCTGATTCGGCACGCCATTTAGTACGTGCCACAAACTAATATCGAAAATAGTTCGCGGCACGCACTAAGTCAAATGGGTGTTTTGTCTGATCCTGGCGGGCTGCGTGGTAGTCGAACGCGCCTACGTGCGGTTATCTGACGCCATCGCTTGCGGCTGGGTCAGCTGTCGCCGCGGGGCGCGAGGATCTCGGAGATGTGACTCACGAGCTGCTGGCGGGCACGGTCGGGCAGCGGGGCGACGAGCCCGTTGATCTCCCGCTCAACGTCGCGCGCGCAGGTATTGACGAGGGTGCGGCCGTGGTCGGTGAGGCTGACGGTGACGGACCGCCCATCGCGAGGGTCCCGGGTTCGTTGGACAAGGTCGCGCCTCTCCGCGCGGGAGACGAGCCCGGTGGTGGACGACTTGTCCAGCCCGAGGTGGCCAGCCAGGGCGAGCATGCTCGGCTCGCGGTCGCGCAGCACACCCAACATCCGGATCTGCACCACGGACAGATCCTGCTCCGCGCCGATCTTTCCGAGGGCCTGGTGCACGCGGAAGGACAGCTGAACGAGGGCGTCAACTATGGCGTTCGCGGGAAGGACGTCGATCGAGTGTGCCGCCGCTTGCTTGCTGGTCATGCAGCCATTGTATCGATTAGTGCGTGACGCAAACTACCTCGCGGCGAGACCGGCATCGCTCTCGCCGCGAAGCCGGTGGGCTAATGCATCCGCCCTGCTCGTACTGCGGTCCGAGCGACATCGCCGTTTCGTCGGGGTGCCCGTCAGCCAGGCACAGTCACCAACCTCTATGGGTGGAACACTTAGCCGGGACCCTCGCCCTGTCGTCGGTCAGCCTACGGATCCGACCGCCTTCGGTGAGCTGCCCCGTCGGCTCAGCCGCACGACGGCGCTCGGACGTTCCTCCGGCGCGGGTCGCAGTGGCAGGCCGTGCGTGAGCAGGGTCGCCGTATCGTGTTCGGCGCCGGTCGCGTCGTCGACGTAGATCGTCGAGGGGGAGATCCCGGACAGGCGCAGATTGCGGCCTCGGCCCCAGGCGATGACTACGATGCGGTCGTCCGTCTGGTATTGAACGGCGTCGTCGAGGCGGTACTGCTCGCCGAACTGCACCACCGGGCGGATCTCCTTGTAGAGCGCCACCAGCTCGCGGGCCTCGGCGAGTTCCGTGTCGGTCCAGCGGGAGAGGTCGCCGCCGATGCCCAGCGCTCCGGTCATCGCCACGTGGAAGCGGTAGGGGAGCGGGGTGCTGCGGCCGGTGTGCGGGTTGGGGCTGTCGGTGACCCAGGCGGACATGGTGCGGGCCGGGTAGATCTGGCTGTAGCCCTGCTGGATGCCAATGCGGTCGTCGGCGTCCGTGTTGTCGGAGATCCAGATCTGATCGGTGCGGGCCAGCATGCCGAGGTCCGCGCGGCCGCCGCCGCCCGCGCAGCCCTCGATCCGCAGCTCGGGGCGTGCACGGCGCAGCCGGTCGAGCACCGAGTAGACGCCCCGCGTGTGGTCGGTCCACAGTCGCTCGGCATCGGGGTTGCCGGGCCAACCGGCCTCGGTGAACGCCCGGTTCATGTCCCACTTGAGGAAGTCGATCTCGTACGTGGCGACCAGGCGGTCCAGCCACTTGAAGGCCCACTCCGTCACATCGGTGCGGGCGAAGTTCAGAACGAGTTGGTTGCGGAGTTCGGTGCGGCGGCGGTGCGGCATGTGCAGCACCCAGTCGGGGTGTGCGCGGTACAGGTCGCTGTCCGGATTGGTCATCTCCGGCTCGACCCACAGGCCGAAGCGCATCCCGAGCCGGCGCACCTCGTCGGCCAACGGGCCCAGTCCGTCCGGGAATTGCTGGGGGTTCGGGTGCCAGTCGCCGAGTCCGGCCCGGTCGCTGGTGCGCTGCCCGAACCAGCCGTCGTCCACCACGAACAGTTCGACGCCGAGGTCGGCGGCGCGCGCCGCGAGTGCGCTCTGGCCCTCCAAGGTGACGTCCCAGCCGGTCGCCTCCCAGCTGTTGTAGACCACGGGGCGCGGTTCGTCGGGGCGCGACAGTACGTGTGCGGCGATGTACCGGTGCCAGCCGCGGCTTGTCCCGCCGAACCCGCCACGGCTGAACTGGCCCGCGAAAACCGGGGTTTCGTGGCTCTCGCCGGGCTGGAGACGCCAGGTGAGACCCTCGTGCCCCGCTCCGCCGGTCACCGTGAACGGGCCGCCGGTGTGGTCGCGCTGCGCCGTGATCCGCCAACTTCCCGACCAGGCAAGGGCCATGCTCCACACTTCACCGTGGCGCTCGTCCGCGTCGCCCGCGTCGACCATCAGCCACGGATTGCCGAAGTGCCCGGACACACCGCGCCGACTCGTGAACACCGTCTCGGCGTACGGGGCTTCGGTGCGCCGCAGCTGCGTCTCGCCCGTCCACTCGCCGACCGTGTGGCTCAGCCGGACGCCTGATGTGGCCGGCACGGACCAGCTCGCGGCGTCGCAGCGCAGGATCTCGATGGGCTCGTCGCCCTGCTCGACGGATCCCAAGTGGCGCAACACCAGTGAGCGTTCGATGACGTCACCGTCCGGCCGAACCGAGTACTGCAGCGTGCAGCCGAGTGGGTAGTGGCGGTCGCGCAGCCGTACCCGGAGTCGGCCGCCGTCGATCTCGTGGCCCTCGTGCGTCCACTCGACGCCGCGTGCTCCATCCGCGTGCCGAACGAGCAGTGACGGCACCCCGAACCGGGCGCCGCCCTCAACGCCCATTTCCTCCCCACCTGTTGACGCGAAACTGCTGGTCAATCCGTCATGCGTAGGCAGTGCGGCGGCCTGGTCGAGGGTGAGGGGCGCGCCCCAGTGGACATGCCGTGGGCTGTCGTCCGCGTCGAGGCGCAGCGCATAAGCGGAGGCGGGGGTCGTGAGCAGGAACGTGCGACTGGGCTCGTCGAAGGACACCTGAGACATGAGCTGGAGCCTAGGTCGAAACTCCCTGGATTTAAATATTGACGAAGGAAATTAATACCCCTACGTTTCCCCCATGTTGCTGAACCGAGCGAAGCTGCTCGCGTCTCCGGCGGCCAACACGGTGTTCACGACAGTGCTCACGCGTGGCCCGGTCGTCCGCCCCGAGATCGCCCGCCTCACCGGACTTTCCTCCGCCGCCGTCACCAAAGCGGTCAAGCCGATGATCGAAGCCGGTTACCTGGAGGAACTCACGCTTGGGCACCGGACCGCCGAGGGGGCGGGACGCCCCGCACACCCCCTCGCCGTCCGTGCCGACCGGGAGTTCTTCGTGGGGGTCAAGGTCACGGCCGACGAACTCATCGGTGTGGTCACCGACTTGAGGGCACAGGTCGTCGGTGCCGCCCACCGGATCGCGGTGACCGACCGGTCCGTCGAGGGGGTCGTCCGGGACATCGCCGCGCTCGTCGCGGAGCTGACCCCCGCGCATGCCGAGCGGACCCACCACATTGGAGTCTCCGTCTCGGGCGACGTGGACAGGGCGGGCGGCGTCGTGCGCTACTCGCCGTTCCTCGGCTGGCACGACGTCCCGCTGGTCGAACTGGTCGGCTCCGCAACGGGGTTGGCGGTCACCGTCGAGAACGACGTCAAGGCGCTCACCGTCGCCGAGCAGTGGTTCGGTGAAGGCGTCGGCGCCGACTCGTTCGCGCTCGCCACGGTCGGCGTCGGCATCGGTTGTGCGCTCGTCGTCAACGGCCGTCTGGTGGCCGGGGGTTACGGCGTGGCCGGCGAGATCGGCCACATTCCGGTCGCCGCCGGGGACGGCCCGGAGTGCCACTGCGGCGCCCGCGGCTGCGTCGAGGCCATCGCCTCCGAGGCGGCCATCGTCGCCCGCGCCCGGCGCGCGGCGGACGATCCGGACCTCGACATGGCCGGGGCGATCGACCGCGCGCACGGTGGGGACGCCGCCGTGCGCGCCGTGTTCGACGAGGCGGGCAAGGCCATCGGGCTCGGCCTGGCCGCCGTGGTCAACCTGGTCGGGCCCGAGCGGGTCGTCGTGTCCGGCGAGGGCGTGGCCGCGTACGACCTCTTCGAGGAGCAGATCCGCGCCGCCTTCACCACGCAGGCCTTCGGCGCCGCCGCCCGCTGCCCGCTCGTGGTGCGCCCGCTGCCCTGGGAGGAATGGGCGCGCGGGGCGGCCGCCGTCAGCATCCAGTCACTCTTCACCGCCTGATCCCGACCGCCCCGCCTGAACCCGCGCAACTGCCCGACTTCTCGCACCTGTGCGTCCCCGGAAGGACCTTGTCATGACTGCCAGTTCCGCCCTGTCCCGCCGGGGATTCCTCGGCACGTCCCTGCTGTTCGTCGCCGGCGCCGCCGTCGCGTGCTCCAGTAACCCGCAGGAGACCGCGTCCGCCAAGGGCGCCAAGGTCACGCTCACGCAGTGGTACCACCAGTACGGGGAGGAGGGCACCCAGGCGGCGGTGAAGCGGTACGCCGAGGAGTTCACCAAGGCCAACCCGGACATCGCGATCAATGTCGTCTGGGGCGCCGACACCTCCCAGTACGAGACCAAGCTGAACGCCGCGCTGCTCGGCGCCGACGCGCCGGACGTCTTCGAACTCGGCGACTTCCGTGCCGAGATGGCCCGCAAGGGACAGCTCGAACCCCTCGACGATGTCTATGGCGCCGCCAAGAGCGGCTTCGTCAAGGCGGACCTCGACTACCTCACCGTCGACGGCAAGATCTACGGCATGAAGACCATCGACGACATCATGGTGCTCTTCTTCCGCAAGTCGATGTTGAAGAAGGCGGGCGTCGACGTGCCCACCACCTTCGCCGAACTCGTCGACGCCGCGAAGAAGTTGACCGTCGGCGACGTCAAGGGCCTCTTCATAGGCAACGACGGCATCGGCGACAGCCCGTACCTGTTGGCCTGGTCCCAGGGCAAGGACCTCATCGATGGGAAGAAGGTCGTCTACGCCGACGCCGCCACGTCCATCGGCGGCCTGCGCGACCTGCACTCCGACAAGTCGGTGCTGCTCGGCTTCACCACCGACTGGTACGACGCGGGGGCGTTCAACCAGGGCGCCGCCGCCATGCAGTGGTGCGGCCTGTGGGCGCTGCCCACTGTCGAGAAGGCGCTCGGTGACGACTTCGGGGTCGCACCCTGGCCCGCGTACGACTCCTCGGGCAAGCCCGTCGCCCGGCTCGGTGGCTGGACACAGGCCGTCAACGCCAAGAGCGAGCACGTTGCGGAGGCCAAGAAGTACCTCAGGTGGCTGTGGATCAAGCAGGCCGAGATTCAGATCGACTGGGCCGTCAAGTACGGCTTCCACGTACCGCCGCAGAGTGAAGTGGCGGCCAAGACACCGGAGTTGAGCAAGGGACCGGCCAAAGATGCGGTCACCATCGGCGCCAAATGCGGCATTTCCTTCCCGGCCGAGTGGACGCAGGCAATGCAGGCCGAGTTCATCGCCGCCGCCGCGGACATCGCCAAGGGCTCGCCGCCGGAGAAGACCCTCAAGAAGGCCCAGTCCAAGGCGCAGTCCGACCTCGACAAGCAGATGGGCTGACCGGCATGACGGCCACCGACACCACACCCTTGCGAGGGAGTCGCAAGAGTGCCGCCCGGCAGGCGCCCGTCACGGCGCCGCGCCGTCGGCGGCTGCTGACCGAGCGACGCTCGAAGGCCCTCGCCTTCGTCGTCCTCACCGCGCCGATGCTGCTCGGCCTCGCGCTGTTCCGCTACGTCGCCATCGGCTGGAGCTTCCTGCTCAGCTTCAGCGAGGCCCGCCGCACCATCTCCCTCGGGAACTGGGTCGGCCTGGAGAACTACCAACAGCTACTGAGCGACGAACGGTTCCGCGACTCACTCACCATGATCGTGCTGTTCACGGCGATGATCGTGCCGATCACCTTCGCGGGATCCCTGGGCCTCGCCGTCCTCGTCAACCGGGTACGGCGCGGCCGGGCCTTCTTCCGTACCGCCTTCCTGCTCCCGGCCGCGGTCAGCTACGTAGCCGCCGCGATGATCTGGAAGATGGCCCTGTTCAGCGGGGTGCCGTCCGGCCTCGCGAACACACTCGGCGCGCTCTTCGGTGACGACCCGACCGCCTGGATCCAGACGCAGAGCCCGCCCCTGTACTGGATCGTCCTTGTCACGCTGCGCCTGTGGCTCCAGGTCGGCCTCTACATGATCCTCTTCATCGCCGGGCTCCAGTCCATCCCGCCGCACCTGTACGAAGCCGCGTCTCTCGACGGCGCCGGCGCGTGGCGCACGTTCCGGAGCGTCACCTTCCCCATGCTGCGCAACACATCGGTCGCGATCCTGCTGCTGATGCTCATCGCCGCGCTCCAGGCCTTCGACGAGTTCTACGCGATCTTCTCCACCGGTGCCTCGCTCGGCAGCGAGCCGGTACGCACGCCGCTGATGCACCTGTACGGAGTCGCCCTCCAGGACCAGGACTACGGCGTCGGCTCCGCCGGGGCCTTCCTGCTCACCCTGCTGATCGTGCTGGTCACGCTCCTCCAGGGCCGGATCCTCGGGTTCGCCCGCGACAAGGACTGATCGATGAACCGTATGCGAGGCGGCGTCCTCGGCTCCGCCGTCACCTATCTCGCCCTGTGCCTGCTGGCCGTGGTCTTCCTGATTCCGTTCTACGTCCTGCTGCGCAACGCCTTCATGACGACGCCGGAGGTCACCGCCACCGACTGGCACTGGCTGCCGTCCGCGCTGAACTGGGACAACTTCACGTCCCTTTTCGACAACCCGGAGCGACCCTTCGGCCGTTCCCTCGTCAACTCCCTCGTGATCGCGGTGATTTCGGCGCCGGTGTCGACGCTGCTCGCCTCGATGGCGGGGTACGCGCTGGCCCGGATCAGCGTGCCGGGCCGCGGGATCGTCCTGGCACTGATCGTCGGTACGTTGATGATCCCGCAGGCGGTGACCTTCCTGCCCACGTTCGTCGTCGTCGGCTCCATGGGTGGCGTCAACACGATGTGGGGCCTGATCGCGCCGGGCCTGTTCAACGCGTTCGCGGTCGTGCTCTTCCGCAGCTTCTACCTGTCGTTCCCCGCGGAGATCGAGGAGGCGGGCCGCATCGACGGCCTCAGCTACCTCGGCGTGTACGGGCGCATCATCCTGCCCAACTCGGTCACGATGATCGCCTCACTCGGGGCGCTGTCCTTCATCGAGGCGTGGAACTCCTTCCTCTGGCCGCTGATGATCGGCCAGCACCCGGACAGCTGGACCGTACAGATCGCCCTGTCCAGCTTCCTCACCTCCCAGACCGTCAACCTGCCCGAGCTGTTCGCGGGTACGGCCGTGGCGATCCTCCCTCTCGTGATCATGTTCCTGGTCGCCCAGCGCCACATCGTCCAGGGCATCGCGATGTCCGGTCTCAAGTCCTGAACTCCCTTCCACCCGGAGGTACTTCCCGTGACCAGATCGATCCGACGCGCGGCTCTCATCGCTGCCTGCACCCTGCCCCTGGCCCTCACCCTGTCCACCGGCACCGCCCAGGCCAAGACCCCGTACGTCAAGCCGTTCATGGGCTGGAGCAGCTGGAGCGTCGAGTCCTCCTCGCACAGCGACTACGGCACGCGCTGGCTGAACGAGGGCAACATCAAGAACGCCGCCGACGCGCTCAGCAGCAAGCTGGCCCCGGCGGGCTACAAGAACCTGAACATCGACGCCGGCTGGAACTTCGACTACGACTGGAACTTCCACACCGACGCCCACGGCATCCCGAACGCCGACAAGGACCGCTTCCCCAGCGGTATGCCGTCGCTCTCCGACTACGTGCACAGCAAGGGCCTCAAGCTGGGGCTGTACGGCGCCGCCGGTCTGGAGAAGGAGGTGTACGACAAGAACGCGCCGATCCTCGGTACGGACTGTCATGCCCAGGACATCGCCGTGCAGCCGCTGACCCCGACCAACAAGTGGGAGGGCGCCTGGAAGATCAACTACAGCAACCCCTGCGCCCAGGACTACATCGACTCCATCGTCGCCCGCTACGCCTCCTGGAACGTCGACTTCATCAAGATCGACGGCGTGACGAAGGACAACGTCGAGGACATCAAGGCCTGGTCCACCGCCATCGACCACAGCGGCCGCAAGATGTGGCTGAGCGCCAGCGCCTGGCCGGTCGACCTGGAGGCCGGCGACGGTCTGCGGCCGCACGCGAACGGCGTCCGCGTCGACACCGACATCGAGTGCTACTGCGACACCACCAGCACCTGGACCAGCTCCGTGGACGACCGCTGGACCGACCTGCCCAAGTGGCTGCCCAAGCTGTCCGCCCCCACCTACTTCGGTGACCTCGACTCCATGCCGATCAACAACAACTCCGGCAGCGGACTCCAGGACGGCATCAACGACACCGAGCGGCAGAGCGTCATGACGTTCTGGTCGATGGCGTCGTCCCCGCTGTACGTCGGTGGTGACATCTACTTCCTCGACGACAAGGCCAAGGCCATCCTGACCAACCCCGAGGTCATCGCCGTCGACCAGGCCGCCGTCCTGCCGAAGCAGCTCCGCTCCGGTGACACGCAGGTGTGGACGAAGCGCGTGGGTCACGACACGTACCTCGCGGTCTACAACCTCGGGTCCTCGGCCACCGACATCAACGTCGACTTCAAGGATCTCGGCCGCCGCGGCCCGCAGCGGCTGCGTGACGTCGTCGCGCGCGAGAACCTCGGTTCCTTCAAGGGGATTTGGACCGCATCCTCCGTGCCGGCCCACGGCTCGCGGCTGATCAAGCTGTCGTAGACCCCGACCCCTCGGACGCTCCCGGCGCAGCCCCTCCTGTGAGCGGGCTTCGCCGGCCCACGGAAGGACCCGCACATGAGCAAGGACCCGCACATGAGCAACGGACCGTCCCGCCGCGCGCTTCTCGGGCTCGGGGCCGGACTCGGCGCCGCCTTCGCGGTGAGCACCCTGCCCGCCTTCACCGCCCACGCCGCGCCGAACCGCCCCACCATCTCCCCGCTCCTCCCCGCCGACGAGGCGACCACCCTCTGGTACCCCGAGCCCGCCGACGGCGACCTCCTCATCGAGCAGGGCCTGCCGCTGGGCAACGGCCGCCTCGGCGCCCTCGTCGGCGGCGACCCCGACAGCGAACTGTTCCACGTCACCGACGCCTCGATGTGGACCGGCGGGGCCAACGCCACCCTCGACGGGGACGGCCAATTCCCCTATGGACGCGACGACTTCGGCAGTCTCACCCTGCTTGCGCGGCCCGTGCTGACCGTGCCGGGACACGGCCGCGCCGACGTGAGTGGCTACCGGCGCACCCTCGACCTCAGCAACGGCCTGGTGACCACCTCGTACACGAAGGGCAAGGTGCGCTATCTGCGGGAGATGTTCATCAGCGCCCCCGACGACGCCCTCGTCATCAGGCTCAGCCAGAGCGGCGGCGGCACCCTCACCGGCAGCCTCGTCCTGTCCGGTACACACGGTGAGACGACCACCGCGGACGCCGCCCGTCGTCTCGCCTCCTTCTCCGCCTCCTTCGCCAACGGCCTGCGCTACGCGGCCGCGGTCACCGCCAGGGGCGACGGCACCATCGCGGCGAAGGGCGCGCGCGTCACGTTCACCGACTGCACCGAGGTCGTGATCGTGATCAGCGGCGGCACCGACTACGCCCCCGACCATGCCGCCGGGTACCGCGACCCGGGCCTCGACCCGCTGCGCCTCGCAGAGTCCAATGCCCTTGCGGCGGCAGCGAGTTCGGGTGCGCTGCTCCGTGACACGCATGTCGCGGACTACCGGCCCCGCTACGACCGGCTGAGCCTCGACCTCGGCGCCTCCACCGGGCGTCAGCGCAGGCTCGACACCTGGTCGCGCCTGAAGGCCCGCGCCGCGGACGGATCCGCTCCCGACCCCGAACTCGAGGCGAGCTACCTGCATTTCGGCCGCTACCTGACCATCTGCGGATCGCGCGACGGGCTCCCCATGGGCCTGCAAGGACTGTGGCTGGAGGGCAACACCCCCGACTGGATGGGCGATTACCACTCCGACATCAACCTCCAGATGAACTACTGGCTGGCCGACCGGGCCGGTCTGGGTGAAGCCTTCCCCGCGTTCGCCGACTACTGCCTCGCGCAACTGCCCGCCTGGAACAAGGTCACCCAGGAACAGTTCCAGGACTCCCGCAACCGCTACCGCAACACGTCGGGCAAGGTCGCCGGCTGGACCGTCGCCTTCTCCACGAACCCGTACGGCGGCCTGGGATGGTGGTGGCACCCGGCGGGCAACGCCTGGCTGTGCGAATCCCTCTACGAACACTACGAGTTCACGCAGGACACGAAGTACCTGCAGCGGATTATGCCGCTGCTGAAGGGCGCCTGCGCGTTCTGGGAGGCGCGTCTGATCACCACGGAGGTGGACGGCCGTGAGGTCCTGATCGACGACCACGACTGGTCACCCGAGCACGGCCCGCAGGACGCGCGAGGCATCACGTACACCCAGGAACTCCTGTGGTCCCTCTTCGGTCACTACGCGGAGGCATGCCGCACCCTCGGCCGCGACACCGACCACGCCGCCACCGTCACCGCCCTGCGCGAACGCCTCTACCTGCCGAAGGTCAGCCCGACGTCCGGCCGGCTGGAGGAGTGGATGAGCGAGGACAACCTCGGCGAGACGACCCACCGCCATCTCTCCCCGCTCATCAACCTGTTCCCCGGTGACCGCATCCGCCCCGACGCGGGTGATCCCGAGATCCTGAAGGGCGCGACAGCACTTCTCACCGCCCGTGGCATGGAGAGCTACGGGTGGGCCTGCGCCTGGCGGGCGGCGTGCTGGGCGCGGCTCAAGGACGCCGAGAAGGCCTACCAACTGCTCCTGACGAACCTGAAACCGTGGGCTGGCGGTGACACCGGCACGGCCATGAACTTCTTCGACATGTACCGCGTCTCCGACACCCGCGCCATCTTCCAGATCGACGCCAACCTCGGTACGCCCACGGCCATGCTGGAAACGATCGTCTACTCCCGGCCCGGCCACATCGAACTGCTCCCGGCCCTGCCTGACGCCTGGGCCGCGTCCGGCTCACTGCGCGGAGCGGGCGCGCGCGGCGGGTTCACGGTCGACGTGGCCTGGGAGCACGGCCGCGTACGCAGGGCGACCCTGCACAGCGTGGGAGGCCGCAAGGCCACGGTCACCGCGGGCGGCCGGAGCACGACCGTCACGCTGAAGCCGGGTGAGTCGAGGGTGCTGAAGGACCTCGTGGCCTGAGTGTGCGGACGCGGGGGGCCGGCCGGGCGCCCCCCCGGGCGGCGTGGGCGGGGCAGGGCGGGGTGTGTGCGCCGCACCACCAGAATAGGGGATCCAGGAAGAGTACCGGGGCCGCGCCCATGCCGTCCGACCCACCACTTCCCACGGCACATTGGCGCACCCGCCGCGGATTCCTGCGGACCATGATCGGGGCGCCGGTCGCCCTCGCCGCGACGGCCGTCCCGATGACCTCCGCGTACGCGACCACGGCCTCGCACCAGGACACGCGACGCAACCGGGTCGGTGCCTGGTCACCCAGCATGACGACCGGAGGCCCCGCCTTCGCAGACCAGACCATCCGGATGGTCGTGCACAGCAGCGTCGCGGGCTCGGACGCCCGCATCACCCTCTCGAACCGCTACAGCCCCGAGCCGCTCGACGCAGCCGCGGTGACGGTGGCAGTCCAGGCGACCGGCGGCGAGGCGAAGCCCGGAACCATCCGGCGCATCACCTTCGGTGGGTCGGGCCGTGTCACGATCCCGGCCGGCGAGGAGGCGGCCAGCGACACCGTCCCGATCACGATCGAGGCCGAACAGAACCTGCTCGTCAGCCTGTACGTGTCCACGGCAACCGGTATGTCGACCTGGCACTCGGACGCCTTCGACACGACCTACGTCGCACCCGGCGACCACACCGGCGACGACAACTCCTCCGTGTACAGGGCCACTTCGACGTCCTGGTACTACCTGGCGGGTCTCGACGTCCTGTCCCCGACGGCGCGGGGCACCGTCGTCGCCTTCGGCGACTCCATCACCGACGGCTACCACTCCTCGACCGGCACCTACACCCGCTGGCCCGACTTCCTCGCCCGCCGCCTGGCCGCCGGACCGGGCCCGCAGAGACTGAGCGTCGTGAACGCCGGCCTTGGTGGCAACCGGGTCCTGACCGACGTACCCAACCTGTGGCAGGGAGTGAGCGCGCTCAAGCGGTTCGACCACGACGCCCTCGGCCGGCCGGGTGTCACGCACGTGATCCTCTTCGAGGGCATCAACGACATCGGCAACAACGCGGGCCCCGACGGCGGACCGCTCACTGCCCAGGACCTGGTCGACGGTTACCGCACCCTGATCGGCCGGGCTCACAGAGCAGGCGTCCGGGTCATGGGCGCGACCCTGATGCCCGACAAGGGCAACGGCTACTACACACCCGCCGCCGAGGCGATACGCCGTGACGTCAACCACTGGATCCGCACCGGTCGCGCGTACGACGGCGTCATCGACTTCGACCGGACGATGCGCGACCCCGCGGACTCCGCCGCCCTGAACCCCTCCTACGACTCCGGCGATCACATCCACCCGAACGACGCGGGCATGAAGGCCATGGCCAATGCCGTCGACCTCGGCCTGCTGCGACACTGACGCGAAGGCGGGAAGGAAGGGCCGGGTCCACGACGGGTGAGCCGGGGCCACGAGGACCGGCTACGAGGACGGCGCGTACGGCGCGTCCGTAGGCTCCGGCCAGGACTGGCGCACCTGACCATTGGTCATGGCGGATGTGCGCGCGGCGTCCGGCAGGTCCATACCGAAGCCGCTCAGCAGGACCTCGGTGTACCGGCGCCAGGCGTCGGGGGCGACGGCGTGGGTGCGGTCGGCGACGGCGCCGATCATGTACAGGAAGGCGTACACGTCCGCGGACTCGAAGTCGTCCCGGACCGCACCGGCCGCGCGTGCCCGCTCCACCAGGCCGTCGACGTGCCGGCCGAGCTCGTCCCGGATCCCTGAGACCGGCTTCGCGTCGAGGTTTGCGTGGGCGAGGACGATGTCCAACGCCTGGTCCCGCGCCCGCCATTGGGCTGCCGCGAGCAGATAGTGCAGCAGAGCCCGACCGGGATCCGGCTGCTGCTCGGCCTCGTCCGCGAGCCGCAGGAACGTGGTGAACCGCCCGGTGAACAGGGCGTCGATCAGTGCCTGTAGATGCGTGCGCTCGGTGCCATCCATACGCAATGCGGTGGCGAGTGCGTCCAGAACGGCATCGGATACTCCGCCGAGGCTGCCTCGTTCCAGGCGCGTGTAGTACTCGACGCTCACCCCGGCGAGCATGGCGACCTCGCTTCTGCGCAGCCCCGCCACCCGCCGGGAGCCGTAAGCGGGCAGCCCGGCCTGGAGGCGCGGATTTCTGCCCGGTTGTCCATACCGCCAGGGTAGGCACGCCCCCTTCGCCACTGGAATACCCTGCCAGTGCCCCCACCAGGAAGAACCCTCTGCTGCCCGGAGAACAGCGTTGACGTGGAAGTCCTAGTAATGGATGACACCACGCTCGCCACCACCGACGGCCACGGCATCGCCCGACATCGATCCGCTGCGGCCCGAGGCGAGGAACGTGACGACGTCTGCGACGTCCTCGGGTCGGAAAAGGCGCCCCAGGCTGGTCTTCCCGGCGGCATCCCGAAGAAGCTCGTCGACCGGACGGTCGGACTCTGCGGCCAGTCGACCGAGGCGGTCCCGTCCCGCGGGGGAATCGACCACGCCGGGGTGAACCACCGTCACATTGATCCCCACGGGGCCCAATTCGTCGGCAAGGTTCTTGGTCAGCGCTGCGACCGCGACGTTGCGTACGGAGCCGGACAGCGAGCCGGTCCGGCGCGCGTTCAGCCCGGAGATGTTGACGATGTGACCGCCACCGCCGGAGGCCATGAGTGGGACCAGCGCCTGGATGCAGCGGAACGCGCCGAGGACCTTGCAGTCGATGTCTCGCAGCATGTCGTCGGCGGACAGATCGGCGAGACTCGCCGGGGGACTCGCCGAGGCGGGCGCTGAGGCCGCGTTGACCAGGACGTCACACCGCCCGAAGTGGCCCTGCACGGCGTCCGCCATTGCGCGCACCGAGCCGGGATCAGTGGTGTCCGCCGAGACGGTCATCACGTCGGTACTCGAGGTCAGTTCCCGGGCGAGCGCGTCCAGCCTCTCGGCGTTCCGCGCGACGAGAGCCACATGCATGCCCTCCGCCGCAAGCTGACGTACGACAGCACTGCCGATCTCGCCGGACGCGCCCGTGACCACCGCTACTTTGCCCCGCAACTGCAAATCCACTTGTTGCTCCCCAACACCCATACGAATCACGGTCGCTGCCCCGGCCGGAGCAGACACGATCCTCTCTTCACGGTATGCCGTACACGAGCTACGGGGCCCTGGATGCCATCGCGCCGCATACGGCAGGAGCCGGTGAACCGTCGGCCAGAGTCTGCTTTGGCCCGTCTACCTGCGTTCCCCGACGGAGCGTGCCGCTTTGCGCAGCATCTCGTCGGGCTCGGGTCCGCTCTCGCCCGGCTCTCGCCACGCGTACCACCGCAGCGCCAGATGCAGTGCGGACAGCAGCATGCCCGCCTGCACACGTGTCTCCATGTCGGCTTCCGTCTTCCCCGCGCGGGCCGCGAGAGCGTTTGCCACCAACGGCAGCGCGTCGAAGCTCTGGCGCTTCCATACGGACTGGAGCCCCGGTTCTGTACGGGTGAGCCGCATGAGGTGCAGGACGATGCGCAGTGTGCTGGGGTCGGCGTCCCCACCCCCGCTCGCACTGTCGTGGTGGCGGTAGCCGCTGTCGCGTGGTCAGGAACGTGGTGGTGGACCGAATCGGCCGGCTTCTTCGCCCGTACCAGCTCGGCCTTTCCCGTGAAATGGAGGTAGTTGCTCGGCGCCGCGACGCCGAGCTCGCCCCATTCCCGTGCGTGTCGGCGCGAGTGTAATTTGTCGATCGATACGAGAGGGGGGCCTGCGACATTGGACAACAGCGCTCCTGCGGGCGGCCGCGAAGGCGCCGGGACGCCGCCGCTCCCGGATGGTTGGTTGAGGCCGCTCGCCGCCGTGGGTGAGGACTTCGCCGCGCTCACCGGTGTTCGAGTCGACCTGGACACGGAACTGTTCCTGCGGGCCCGGCTCGCGGGCTTCGCCCCCGCGGGCCGTATCTCGGCGGGTGGTTCCTGCCGACTGCTCCGGTCCGACGACGGCTGGGTTGCGGTCAACGTGGCCAGGCCCGACGATCACGCGGTGCTGCCCGCACTGGTCAACATGCTGGGCGGGGACGGGGATTCGGGAACGGGAGAACTCCGCGGGGGAGAGCTGGCAGAGGCGGTGGCCGCGCGACCGGCGGCGGACGTCGTCCGCGGCGCCCAACTACTCGGCGTGGCCGCGTCGTTCCTCGGTTCCGAGCGAGGACGTCGCGCGCCTGTGTTGCGTGAGCGCGTCGGGGGTGCGGGTCCGGCACGGACACCCCGTGGTGTGCGCGTCGTGGACTTCTCCGCGCTGTGGGCAGGGCCGTTGTGTGCGCGCCTGCTCGGCCGCGCGGGCGCCGACGTACTGAAGGTGGAGAGCGTGACGCGGTCCGACGGTGCGCGCCGCGGCCAGCCCGACTTCTACCGGCACCTGCATGACGGCCACCGCAGTGTGGTCCTCGACTTCGCCGACCGTGCCGCCCTGTGCGCGGTCGTGGCCGATGCCGACGTGGTGATCGAGGCGTCACGGCCGCGCGCCCTGCGCCGCCTCGGGCTCGACGCGGAACGGTTCCTCGCGGCCCGAACCGGCCGGACGTGGGTGAGCATCACCGGATACGGACGCGAGGACGACCGGATCGCCTTCGGCGACGACGCGGCGGTGGCGGGCGGTCTCGTGGCGCGCCTGGCCGATGGCTCGGGCCCGGCGTTCCTCGGCGATGCCCTCGCGGACCCCGTCACCGGGATCCACGCGGCCCGTGCGGCGGCGCAGTCCCTCGCGGACGGGGGCGGACACCTCGTGTGCGTGGCGATGGCGGCGTGTGCGGCGGAGCTGGCCGACGGTGCACGGCTGCCCACGTCTTGGTGAGGGGGTTCTGTGCTGATCAGGGACGTCGAGGTGGAGGGGTGCGGCCGGGTCGACGTACGCGTGCGGGGCGGGCGGATCGTCGAGCTGGGGACGCGCCTCGGCGGAGACGCTGGTGGGTGCCCGGTCGTCGATGGACGGGGCGGAGCCCTGCTCCCCGGGCTGCACGACCATCACATCCATCTCGCCGCGCTCGCCGCCGAACCGGCCTCGATCCGGGTCGGGCCGGCGGACGTGGCCGGGCCCGCGGGACTCGCGAAGGCGTTGCGGGGCGGGGCCCCGGGGGAGTGGGTGAGAGCCGTCGGTTACCACGAGAGCGTCGCCGGCGAGCTGGACCGTGCGGCGCTCGACCGGCTGGTGTCCGACCGGCCGGTGCGGGTGCAGCACCGCAGTGGCGAGCTGTGGGTGTGGAACGGTGCCGCCCTGCGCGCCGCGGGCCTTGACGACGACGGGGACGGGGACGGGAACGGGGACGGGAACGGGGACGGGGGCGGGAATGGGAACGGCGACGGGCGGTTCTGGCGCACCGACGAACGTCTGCGCGCAGTGCTGCCTCCAACTCCCGTCGATCTGAGGGGAGTCGGCCGCCGCGCCGCCGACCGAGGAGTCACCGGTTTCACCAACGCCGACCCGTACCCGGCCCCCGGTCTGCCCGCGCTGCTGCGGGATCTGCCGCAGCGGCTCACCGTCATGAGCCTCGACAGGACGGCGCCCCTGAAGATCCGCCTGGACGACCTCACGCTGCCCGCGCCCGCACAGCTCGCGGAGCGGATCGCGCGGGCCAGGCCCCGCCCCGTCGCAGTCCATTGCGTCACGCGTGTGCAGCTCTTCGTCACGCTGCTCGCCCTCGACGAGGCGGGTGGTGTGTCCGGGGACCGCGTCGAACACGGCGCCGTGATTCCCGCAGAGGCCCTGGAGTGGCTGCGGCGGCTCGGCACCACCGTGGTCACGCAGCCGCACTTCCCGGTCGAGCGGGCGGCCGCGTACGCGAGCGATGTCGACGCCGACGACCGGCCCCACCTCTACCGCTGCGGGACGCTGGCCGCCGCCGGCATCCCCGTCGCCGCCGGCACCGACGCCCCGTACGGGACCGCGGACCCCTGGGCGGTGATGCGGGCGGCCGCCGGGCGGGCCGGTCCCGACGCTGTGCCGCCGCGCGCCGCGCTCGGCCTGTTCCAGGGGGACGCCCTCGATCCGGGCGGCCCGCCGCGGACCGTCGCGCCGGGCACACCCGCCGACCTGTGCCTGCTCCACGTACCGCTGCGCGAGGCGCTCGACACGCTCACCGCCGACTGCGTACGGACCGCGTTCGTGGCAGGCCGGGCCGTCTGACACCGAGGCCTCATGTTCGTTCGGCCTTGGATGCGCGCCGAGTCGTAGTGACGTAATCAGGAGTTCGCGGGCCTCTTTCGGGCTGGGCCGAAAGGCGTGGAGCCCGCGGGGCCGTCGGCGGCATGCTCACATCGCGATCACGACCCGACCGGCCGCCAGGGCCACGGTCGAAGGCAAAGCCCGCCGACCAGTGCGGCGATGGGGCATGTGCCGCCCCCGGCGAAGCAGCGGCACACCACGAGGGAAACGAGGAGAACCATGCGACCCATCCGAACCGTTCTCAGCCTGACCGGCGCCGCACTGCTCACCGCGGGCCTCGCCGCCGGGACTGTCACCGCGCAGCCCGCGCCCACCGCCGATACGGTGCGCACCGCGCAAGCACGTGCGGCCGGACTCTCCGAAGGGCAGGCCGCGCAGCTTCAGGATCGAATCGACGCACACCGGGCGGGAATGAAGGTCCCCGCCCAGCAGGTGAGCTTCGATGAGATCCGCGCGAACGACGGCACAACGATCACCTTCACCGCACCCGGGTCCGCGCTGGGCAGCGGCTGCTCGAGCGGGCGCCTGTGCCTGTGGGCGGGTGACAAGTACGACCACAAGAAGCTCACGTTCTACAGGTGCGCGTTCCGCGATTTGAGTGACTACGGCTTCAACGACCGGCTGACCTCGCTGAAGAACCGTCAGTCCAGCGGCACCCGGGCGAAGTTCTACAACTGGGAGGGGCACTGGTCCCTCAAGTTCGGCAGCACGGCGCCGCACAACATCCCGGACCTGCAGGGTACGCCGTACAACAACATGATCGACGGCGTACGGGTCTGCTGACGAGCCGTGCATGGTTGGCGGTGGCCCGCGCGTTCGGCAGGCGCTGCGACCAGGTCACCGAGCCGTGTGTCGGTCCGCCCGGTCTGTGGGGGGAGCGGACCGACACACGGCTTACGCGTGCTTGACCGGCAGTTGCAGGTACGACGCGTGGTCGCCGCCGCCGTGGATGATGTGTCGGCCGCTGTTGGCCGGGGTGTACTCGCGGTTGCCGGGCATCATCGTGCCGAGCGGTGAGCGGCCGCTGACGATGAAGCGGAGCTGTTCGCCCGGGTGGAAGGTGAGCCCGACCGGCAGCAGGTCGATCTCGACGTCGACGACCTCGCCGGGGGAGAGCTTCTCGATCCGGTCGAAGGTGTGGGCGGGGACGTGCGAAGCACCGCGCTCCGCCACCTCGCTCGATCCTTCCGGCGGCCTCTGCCGGAACAGGGTCTGTTCGCGTGACCTGTGAACCAGCCGCGTTCTCCACGATGTTCGCAGGACAGGCGTCGGGGGCGTCGTCGGCCGGGGCGTCGGATGCCCCCTCGGGGCAGCCGGGTGGTGGGGCCGGAGGCCCGGGTGTCACCGATGAGTTCGTGGGTGTGACCACGGACGGCACAGTGGTCAAGGACCCAGGGAGCCGTGGGGCTGGCAGTTCGAAGGGCACCACCTGGTGATCAACTACTTCGTCCTCGGCGACCAGGTCGTCATGACACCAACCTTCACGGGGTCCGAGCCCGCCGTCGCCGACTACGGTATCGACAGCGAGTACGAGGGCACGAAGAGCTTCCAGGACGAGCTTGCCGCCGGCTACGCACTCGTGCGCTCTCTGAGTGCGGACCAGCGGTCGGTCGCGGTCACCACGAGCGCCACCAATGACAGGGACCTGACCTCCGGCGCCTACTCGGACAACGCGGTCATGCCGTACGAGGGCATCAAGGGCAGAGAACTGGACCGCGCGCAGCTGGCGAAGCTGTGGAGGATCGTCGAGCTGTTCGTCGGGAACGTCGGCGAGGACCACGCGATAATCAAGATGGCCGAGGTCAAGAAGTACAGGGACGAGACCCACTTCTCGTGGCACGGGGACACCGCTGCTGACGTTCCGATGTACTACCGCGTCCACAGCCCCGTAGTCCTCATCGAGCTGGACTCCCAGGACCTGGGACCCATTGGGAAGGCGGCCGGTTGGGAGGCCGGGATGACCCAACTGCACATCCACGCCATCATCCGCACCCCCAACGGCAACGACTACGGCAAGGACCTCCTCGCTCGGCACCTGGCCCTCGACCACTGACGTCACCGACGCACGGGGTGGTTGGCCACGCCGAGTCCCGCATGTCACTTCGCCGCGTCGCGGGTCGCCTCGTCCGGCAGGGTGAGGACGTCCCGCTGTGCCAGACGGTGGCTGTCGGGCAGGGCGATGAGCAGGCGTTCCTGGGCGACGCCCCGCGAATCGACCTCGTCCGGCAGGAAATCCTGCCGCCCGACGAGGAGGTCGAGGTGTCCCTTGAGGAGCTTCTCCATGCCGGCGAGGGAGAAGTGCGAGCCGAGCAGGTCGAGGCCGATGCCGGGTCGCTTGTCCTTGATGTGGTGTGCGAGCTGACCCACGATGGAGTTGACGGTTGCCTCGCCGAACCCGATCCGGACGCGGCCGAGTTCGCCCTCCTGCGACCGCCGGACGATCTCCTTGATCCGCTGGGAAAGCATCACCAGTTCACGGGCGGAGTCGACCACCGCCTCGCCCTGCGGGGTGAGGGAGACATGACGTGTGTTGCGGACGAAGAGCAGAGCGCCGAGATCGGATTCGATGTGGCGTATGAGCCGGCTCAGGGGAGGCTGCGCCATGTGGAGGCGTTCGGCGGCGCGCCCGAAGTTGAGCTCTTCGGCGACGGCCAGAAACGCCTGAGCCTCGCGGACCTCCACACCGCCTCCCGCTTGACGGCCCTGGTGTGATCAACGTTGATGACAGCACAGGTTACCTACAGGACCGGCTGGCACGCCGCCGGGCTTGAGGAAGATCTGGGTTGTACTCGTAGTAAAAATTTTTGAGACAGGAGTCGAAGTCTCGTGTAGCGTCGCCGCCATGTCCGAGACTGAAGAGTCCGATGTCACGCTCGGGGACCGCCTGCGGCGTCGTCGCAAAGCCCTTCAACTGACGCTGCAGCAGGTCTCCGAGGCCACCGGCATCACCGTTGGCTACCTGTCACAGCTCGAGCGCGGGCGTGCCAACGGAAGCGTCAGTACGTTGCAGAAGATCTGCGGTGTGCTGAAGCTCAACGTCGGGGACCTCTTCGCGTCCAGTGGCACGCCGACCCGCCCGGTGCTGCGTTTCGCGGACGCCACCAGTCGTCAGTTCGGCAACAGGGCGTCCAAGTTCAAGCTGACCCCGGCGCACTTCGACCACCTCGAAGTGCTCCTCGGCACCTTCGAGCCCGGCGGCGACACCGGTACGCACCAGTACACGCACGGCGCCTCCGAAGAACTCCTCGTGGTGCTGGAAGGCCAGGTCGAATTACAGGTCGGCACCGCCACCCACGCCCTCGGCCCGCTCGATTCGGTGAGCTACAACAGTGGCCAGCCGCACAAGGTCATGGAACGCACGGGCACACACCCCGCCAAGGTCATGTGGGCCATGGCGCCCCCCACGTACTGACCGGCACGCCTCATACCGCGCCGAACACCGCTCCGAATTCCGCTCCGGCGTCGCCCAGGAGCCGCCTCCCGCTCCGGCACCGGCACAGCACGGCGACGTAGCGCTCGGCAACACCCCGCGATCACCCGACGAGACACCCTGGGAGTCGTTTTGTCCGTCACGTCCCCGCAGCGCGCCCAGAACGCGAGGTCCGAACTCCGCGGTGTCGGAGGAATGGCGTTCGCCGAACTCTGGGAACGCTTCTCGTTCTACGGCCTGCAGAGCATCCTCGCGTTCTACCTCCTCGACGCGCTGAGCGAAGGCGGACTCGCCCTTCCCGCCGCCGCGGCGGTCGGCATCACGGGGGCCTACGGTGGCGCCGTCTACCTGGCCCAACTGCTCGGCGCCTGGGCCGGGGAGCGCCTGGTCAGCCCCCATGTGCTCGTCCTCGGCGGCGGCATCGTCATCGCCCTGGGCCACATCGTGCTCGCTGTCGCGCCGGGACTGCTCGGGCTCGGTACGGGTCTCGTCCTGATCGTCCTCGGCACGGGCGCGTTGAAGACCAACATCACCTCCATCGTGGGCTTCATCCTCGCGAGCGAGAGTGCCGCGAAGAAGGACGCCGGCTTCTCGTACTTCTACATGGCGATCAACACGGGTGCCGTCCTCGGCCCGTTGACCACGGGTTTCGCCCAGAACCAGTGGGGATTCCACGTCGGGTTCGGGCTCGCCGCGGTCGGCATGATCATCGCGCTCGTCCAGTACGTACGGTCGGCACGGTTCCTGCCGCCTCGTGCCTCCCAGGTCGTCAACCCGCTGCCCGCGGCGGCACGGCGCAAGGCCCTCGGCATCGCCGTCGCCGCACTCGTGGTCATCGCGCTTGCGGCTCTGTTCGGCCTGCTCAAGGCCGAGCGGCTCTCCATGATCGTCACGGTGGGAACCCTTCTCACCGCCGCCGTCTACTTCGCGCTCATCCTGCGCTCGGGAAACGTGTCCGCGATCGAGCGGCGCCGGGTGCGCTCCTACATACCCCTGTTTCTCGGCGCATCCCTGTACTTCGGGCTGCTCTTCGCGAAGTTCACCGCGATCTCCCTCCTGGTCAAGAGCCGCGTGGACCTCAGCATGGGTGACTGGTCGTTCCCCGTCGGCTGGATCACGATGATCTCGTCCGCGTCCGGTGTGGCCATGCTTCCGGTCGGCGCCGCCGTCTGGAAGAGGATGGGGGCACGTCAGCCGAAGGCCGGCACCAAGTTCGCCATGGGCCTCGTGCTGATCGGCCTGGGCTTCACGTTCATTCTGGTGATCTCCGCGCTGTTCGACGGCGGCACGATCCCGTTCGCCTACATCGTCGTGTTCATGTTCATCATGGGCAGCTCCGAGATCTTCGTCGGCCCCATCGGCCTCTCCCTGGCCACGCAGATCGCGCCGAAGGCCTTCACCGCGCAGATGGTCGCCATCAACTTCCTCACACTGGCCCTCGGTTCCTCCCTCTCGGGCCTGTTGGGGCAGTTCTTCACCGCCGTCTCGAACAACACCTACTTCCTGACCCTCGCGCTCGTGGCAGTCGCCGCGGGCCTGTCCCTGTACGCGTTCCGCAGGCCCGTCCACCGTGGCCTGTACGCCGGAATCGAGGCCTGATCCCCATGCCCACTCCTCGCATCGCCGTGATCGGAACGGGAACCATCGGGGCGCAGGCGCTCTGGCAACTCGCCAAGCACGGCGCCGACGTGACCGGCTACGAACTCTTCAGCCCGGGACACTCACGTGGAGCCGCCGGCGGCGAAACCAGGCTGTTCCGCCACATCGACGTAGAGAATCCGGAGTACCTGCCCGTCACCGACAGGTCGGACCTCATCTGGCGCGAACTCGAAGCGGAATCCGGGCGCACGCTGCGCAACCTGACCGGCGCCCTCGCCATCGGCAGCACTGCCAGTCCTGCGACGCACACCGCGCTGGAGAGTGCGGCCCTGCTCGGCAACCGGGCCGAGGTGCTCGGCCGCGAGGAGGCGCGGCTGCGTTTCCCCCAATACCGTTTGCACGAAGACGAGTTGGCGATCCTCGACAAGGGGGCCGGTATCATCTTCCCGGAACGCACCGTACGCACCGCCGCGGACGCGGCCCTCGCACGCGGCGCCCGCATCCTGCGCGAATGCCGTGTCACGGCCATCAACCAGGTAGGCAGCCAGGTCGACATCGTGGCCGACAACGGCACGGAACGCTACGACCGCGTCGTCGTCGCGGCAGGCGCGTGGACCGCCACCCTCCTACCGGACATCGCACCGTACCTCGCGACGCGCCGCCTCATCTCGTCGTGGTACCTGCCCAAGGCCGGCAGCACGCTCGACGGCATGCTCCCCTACCTGCGAACGGAGCCCGACTACTCGTACGGGCTGCCGACCGCGGACGGCCTGGCCATGAAGCTCGGCGTCGGATTCCGCGACCACCTGCCCGTCGAGTCCCCGGACACCGCGCCCCTGCGCATCACCGACGAGGACCTCGAGCCCATCCGCGCGGTGGCACGGGACCTCTTCCCGGCTCTCGACGACTACCCGATGCGCGCCCAGCCGTACTTCGAGGCCTACACACACTCACGCGTCGAGTTCCTGCGCGAACACCCGGGCATGCCCTCGGTCTTCGTCTGCGCCGGGTTCTCCGGCAAGGGCTTCAAGAACGCACCGGTCTTCGGCGAGGCCGCGGCGATGGCGGCACTCGGCCTGCCGCCGAAGAGTGACAGCATGGCGTTCATCCTCGATGCGGAACATCCGTCCCGGTGAGGTCGAGTCCGGTTCCTGTCACGTACCGGTAGTCCGTTGAACTTGGCGGTACGTGGCAGGAACCGGTAGAGCGGGGGCTGTGGATCAGCCCTCTGACGGCACGTGCGTCGCGCGTCGGTCGTGTTCCTGACCGGCGTCCGGGGTGCCGAAGGAGAACTTGTATCCGGTGAAGTCGGCGAGGTGGACGTATCCGATGCGCTGGTAGAGGGCGTTGCTGGTCGGGTTGGCGGGATCCGTGAACAGGACGACGTCCGTCGCGCCTGCGGCCAGCGCGGCCCTGCTCACCTCGAGCGTCACGGCGCCCGCGTAGCCGCGGCCCCGGAGGTGAGCCGGAGTGTAGACGGGGTCCACTCGGACCATGCCGCCGACGATCGAGGTCGCGGCCGCCATCGAGACGGGAGTGCCGTCCGGGGTCTCCCAGAACGTGAAGTGCCTGTCGCCGAAGCGCGAGTCGGCCCAGGAACCGGCGTCAATCAAGTCGATGGAGGGCTGCTCCCCGACAACGACGCAGAACTCGCGGCACCAGCGCACGACTTGCTCGTGATCCTCAGAGCTCGTGACACGACCCTGGCCCTCTGGGCGCGGTTGCAGTGGGGTGAGCGTGCCGAGACGGTACAGATGCGTCCGCCAGAAGGGAGTTGGCGCCGCGCCTGTATGCCGTTGCCATGCATCCGCGAAGGCTGTGGCGGTGTCGTGGTTCGCGAGGACACCGGATGGGGAATGGCCGAGCCCGGTCAGGTGAGACGCGAGAGCCCCACTCTGCTCGGCAGACAACGGGGTGACCCACAGGTGTCCGCGCGGTGTGCGATAGAAGATGGCGCGAACCTCGCCTCCTTCCTCCAGCCGCCCGAAAACGGTGGCTTCGACACCATGCGAGCCAACCCCACGTGTCCGTATTTTCTCGATGTCCGTCAACGGTGTGTTGTGCAGGGCGGGCTGTGAGCGCAGGAAACCTCCTGCTTGGGCGAGGAACTCGTCGACGTCTTCGGTGAGTTGCCAGTCATCCGGAAGCATGGTTCATGGTCCCGGATGAACCCGCGCACCCACCACTGGTCCCGCCGGGTATTGCGGCGTACCGGGCAGTGTCATGAGCGCCTCGGTGCGGACGGGGGCGTGTTGATTTAATTAAATTGGCGAGAGCGGTGAGTTGTTCGCTGGGGTTCTTGTCAATGTTTCCGTGGTCGACGCGTCGTCACCGTTGACGGATCATATACAGATCTCCTACGTTGGCGCCGGCGTCAAGCGCGAGCAGGTCGCTACGGGAGCCGGTCGCGGTCGGGGCACACCCTGCGGCCGGTGGCCTGATGCGGCATGCGGCTCGGCACCTCTGGAAGCAACGGCGAAGGAGAGGGTGCATGCGGCAACTCACGGCAATCGTCTGCGGCGGAGGGATCGGCGGGACCACCGCCGCACTGGCGCTTCGGAAGGCCGGCCTGGCGGTGACCCTGATCGAACAGGCGCCGGAAATCAAGGAGATCGGAACCGGGCTCCAACTCGGGCCGAACGCGGTCCGGGCTCTCTTCGACCTGGGGCTGGAGCACGAGCTCCGTGCGCTGTCACCGGTCACCCAGGAGATCGTCCGGCGCCGCCGGGACGGCGGTGTCCTCAACCGGACCAGGCTGGGCGCGTCCGCCGAGCGGCGTTACGGCGCGCCCTATCTCCAGGTCCACCGCGCCGATCTCCTGGACCTGCTGCTCCGAGCAGTGGTCACCCCGAGCGGCGAGGGCACTCCAGCAGAGGTGGTGACCGCAGCGCAGGTCTCCTCCATCGAGGACATCGACGGCACGGCCCCGATTGCCGTCACCACCACGGGCACACGATTCCAGGGCGACCTCCTGGTCGGCGCCGACGGCGTCAACTCCCTTGCCCGCAAGGCGATTGGCTGCACGATCCCAGTCGTCAACTCCGGGGACATGTGCTTCCGCGCCCTCATCGACGGAAGCGGCGTTCGCAAGGCCGACGAACTCCGGTTCCTCACCGAGCAGCAGGCCGCCCACTTCTGGTTCGGCGATGACAAACACCTGGTGGCCTACCCGATCCGACACGGTGACGCCATCAACATCGTCGGAGTTGTCCCCGAGGACGCCGAGGTCGCGTCGGCGGGTCGGCGGCCCAGCTCCACGGCCGAGATGGTCGACGCCTACCGGGGCTGGGACGACCGCCTGACCACGCTCCTCGGCACGCCCGCGCTCGGCGACGTCAGCCTCTGGACCCTCCAGCGACAGGACCCGCACACCATGTGGACCCGCGGCAACGTGGCGCTCGTCGGCGACGCGTGCCACGCCATGCTGCCGTACGTATCGCAGGGGGCTTCCCAGGCCATCGAGGACGCCGTCGTCCTGGCCGAGGAGGTCGGCGCCGCGCCGGACGGGACGACGGCGCAGGCACTGGTGCGGTACGCCCGGCGCCGGGCCCCCGACGCACACCGAGTGCAGCACGAGGCGCAGGCCAGCCGCGACGTCTACCACCTGCCCGAAGGCCCGGACCAGGCCGCCAGGGACCGCCGGTGGAACGACGCTTCCGGCGAACCGGCCGGCGCCATCGATCTGATCTACGCAGGGACGAGCCGGAGCACGGACGCCGTCGCCTGAACCGGCGCGCACACCACAGGAACCGAAGCAGCAAACCTTCGCCACGGCGATCCGGCGGGCAGCAGGTGGAGCCGCCCGGGAGGAGCGCCCCGAACCGATGCGAGGCTGCAATGACACAGAACGAAAGTACGGCACCGAAAACCCGACGGACGCCTTCGTACAGAACGCTGTGGTTCGTTCTCTTCGGGGGATGGCTGTTCGCGTACGCGGACCGGGCCCTCACCGGCCCGGTCGTGACGTGGATGATCGACAACGACATCGACTTCATGGGCGCCGCCCAGAATCCGCACGCGCTCGGCGGACTCATCGGCAGCCTGTTTTTTGCCGGATACATGCTGACCCAGCTGCCCAGCGGGCGCCTGGGCGACCGGTACGGGCACGCGACGCTGCTCTCGGTCTGCTTCATCTGGGCCGGCTTGGCCACGATCGCCAGCGGGCTGATCACCGGTCTGATCACGTTCGTCGCGCTCAGAGTGATCACCGGTCTCGGTGAGGGCGCGTTCTACTCGAACGACCGGGCGCTGATCGTGGCCCATACCCCGGAGCGGTTCCGGAGCCTCGGGCTCGGTGTGGCCATCACGGGCCTCGCCTTCGGACTCACCGTGGCCAACGTCTTCGCGGCACCGCTGCTGGACTTCGGTGTCGACGTGCTCGGCAAGAACGACGCCTGGCGGATGCCGTTTCTGGTCTTCGGGGCGCTGACCCTGGGGTTCTCGGTCGTCATGTGGTGGTTCATGCGCCGGCTCGCCGGGCCGATCCGCCCCGGTCCTCCGCTGCGGAACCTGATGCTGATCTCGGCCGTGTTCTGTGCGCTGATCATGGCGTTGTTCTGGCTGTGCGACAGCATGGGGCTCCCGGAGTGGGCGTCGGCGACCCTCCAGGTCGTGCTCGCGGCGTGCATCGTGCTGGTGATGCGGCGGCGGGGGTCGATCGGCACGGCCGTCTCCCTGAAGGACCGGGACACCACGCTGATATACGTCGCGGCGATCGCGATCCTCTGGAGCATCTGGCTGTTCGGCTACTGGTCCGTGGCCATCGTGTCGTCCGCGGCCCACTCGTCGCTGACGACCGCCGGACTGATCGCTGCGTTCAACGCCGGCGCGGGCATCATCGGCTTCCCGGTCGGCGGGTGGCTGTCGGACAAGGCGTCCCGGCGCCGGATGGGCCGCCGCAACTACCTGATCACGACGACGGTCGTGCAGGGCGCCCTCGTCCTGATCTTCGGGGTCTATCTGCAGTTCACCGAGGCACCCTCGCTCTGGGTGATGGGTGTCCTGATGTTCTGCACGGGACTGTTCCTGAACGCGGTGCAGCCGATGTCGCAGGCCTTGACGGCCGATCTCGTCAAGCCCGAGGAGCGCGGATCGGCGTTCGGCATGTGGAACCTGATCGGTGAGGTCGGCGCGCTGGCCAGCCCGGTGTTCAGCGGCGTGGTCAGGGACGCCACCGGCAGCTGGTCGGCGGCGATCTACCTCGACGGCTTCTTGGTCATCGGCAGCGCGCTGCTCTACTTCGGCGTGCGCCGATCCGGCCCGCTGTCCGAACGATCGACGACAACGACCGCGACAGAGGTGGCGTGATGACAACGAAAGCCCGCACCTCGACCGAACCCGAACTCGAAACCGAACCCGAAACCGAAACCGATACCGAAACCGATACCGAAACGACCTACGAACGGGCCGGGTTTGGCCGGCCCGTCCGCCGCGGTATGCGTCCCGCACTCCTCGTCGTGGACTTCACCTACGGGTTCACCGACGTCAGGTACCCGACCGGCGCCGACATGTCCGGCCCGGTACGGGCGACCCGGAGACTCCTGGACACGGCCCGTGCAAGCGAGTTGCCCGTCGCCTTCACCACCATCGCCTATGGTCCCGGCGAAGTCCGTTCGCTGACCTGGCTCGACAAGGCGACCGGGATGGCGGCTCTCACCACCGGCAGCCGGCTCGTCGAGATCGACTCCGCTCTGGGCCGACGGCCGGAGGAGCCGGTCTTCGTGAAGCACGGGGCGTCGGCGTTCTTCGGCACCGGCGTCGCGTCCTACCTCGTCTCCACCGGTGCCGACACCCTCGTCGTGACGGGCGCGACCACCAGCGGATGCGTACGGGCCAGCGTCGTCGACGCCGTCCAACTCGGCTTCCCTGTACTGGTCCCGCGTGCGGCCGTCGCCGACCGGGACGAAGGGCCGCACGAGGCGAACCTGTTCGACATCCAGCAGAAGTACGCGGACGTGGTCGACCTCGACGACGCCCTCACCTACCTGGCCGCCGCCGACCGAGAAAGTGATCACAGATGACCGTGGACGAACTTCCGGCGCAACGACGGACCGTGGCCGCCAACGGCCTCCGTCACAGCGTCCTGACCTACGGGGACCCGGCCCACCAGGCACTGCTGATCCTGCCCGGGATCACCACCCCGGCGGTCTGCGCCGACTTCCTGGCCACACAACTGTCCGCACGCGGATTCCGCGTCGTCGTACCGGACATCCGCGGCCGGGGGCAGAGCGACCGGGCCGCATCGGGCGGCTACCGGCTCGTCGACTACGCCGCCGACGTCGCCGGACTCGTCGACGCACTGGACCTCGGCGCACCGGTGGTCGTCGGCCACTCGATGGGCGCCCGGATCGCGGCTGCCTACGCGGTCCGGCACGCCGCCGACGACCACGGCCCCCTGGTCCTGGTCGACCCGCCGACCTCCGGCCCCGGCCGACCGCCGTACCCCACCACCCGCCAGGCGTTCTTGGACCAGCTCCGGGAAGCCCAGGCAGGTACCACCGCGGACGGTGTCGCCGCGCACTACCCCGGCTGGCCGCGCCGCGAGCTGGAGCTGCGCGCCCGACACCTCGCCACCTGCGACGCGACCGCCGTCGTCGAGACCCACGAAGGGTTCGAGACGGAGGACTTCTTCGGGTACTGGACCGAACTCCGCGGCACCGTACTGCTCGTCCACGGAGCCGATAGCCCGGTCGTCCCGCCGGACGCCGTCGACGAACTCCGCCGCGCCCGCCCCGAGATCCCCGTCGTCCCGGTCACCGGCGCCGGGCACATGGTGCCGTGGGACGACCTCGACCAGTTCCTCGACATCCTCACCCCGCATCTGCTCACCTACCGCGAGAGCAAGGAGTAACCGCATGGACCAGAACCTGTTCAACGACATATGTCTGCAGCAGCTCACCCTGTCCGGGGTGCACGAGGGCGAGACGGTGGTGGTGCTGACCCAGGGCCGCGAGCGTGCCGAGTACGCGGACGCGTTCCTGTGGGCGATCCAGCAACTCGGCGCCGTGGGCTACCACATGCGGCTGCCGTCGCCGGCCGGAGCAGCGGGAGCATGGGCGGTCGGGGACTCCGGGCTGGGCACCGTGCCGCTCGCGGTGGACGCGCTCAAGGCCGCCGACATGGTGGTGGACTGCACGTTCCTGCTGTTCTCCCCGGAGCAGTTCGCGATCCAGGACGCGGGTACGCGGATCCTCACCGCGGTGGAGCCACCGGAGCTGCTGGCCCGGCTGATGCCGACAACCGAGCTGCGGGAACGCGTCGAGTCCGGCGCCGAACTGCTGGCCGACGCCACCTCGATGCGGATCACCAGCCCGCACGGCACCGATGTGACCTACCAGTTGGGCGTCTACCCGACCCTGTCCGAGTACGGCTACACCGACACCCCGGGCCGGTGGGACCACTGGCCGGCCGCTTTCGTGTTCACCGGCGGGGCCGACGACGGAGTCGACGGCAAGATCGTGCTCGCCCCCGGGGACGTACTGCTCCCGTTCAACAGTTATGTGCAGACCCCGGTGGAACTCACCATCGAGAAGGGCTTCATCCGCGACATCCGCGGCGGCGCCAACTCCTCCGGCCTGGACGCGGATCTGTTGCGCTCCTACATCGAGAGCTTCGACGACCCGCGCGGCTACGGAATGTCCCATGTCGGCTGGGGACTGGACGAGCGCGCGCACTGGCACGGCCTGACCCAGTTCGGCGGCGGGATGGGCATGGAGCTACGCAGCTTCTACGGCAACGTGATGTTCTCGATCGGGCCCAACAACGAGCTCGGCGGCCCGAACGACACCGCATGCCACTTCGACATCCCGATGCGCGGCAACAGCCTCTATCTCGACGACGAACTCATCGTCGACGCCGGAGAGTTGACCGTGCCCGAGATGCGGCCGGTGAACCGCCGATGAGCCGCGACCACCGTGTAGGGATGATCGTCCCGTCGTCGAACCTGACGATGGAGACCGAGCTGCCGCGGATGCTGGCGGCGCGTGAAGCCGTGATCCCCGGCGAGCGCTTCACGTTCCACGCCGCCCGGGCCCGGATGCAGCACGTGACCCCCGAGCAACTACGAGCGATGAACACGCAGGCCCGGCGGGCCGCGGCGGAGCTGGCCGACGCCCGTCCTGACGTGGTCGCCACCGCCTGCCTCGTCGCGATCATGGCCCAGGGCCCCGGGTACCACTGCACCGCCGAGGAGGACATCACGAACGTCCTGCGTGCCGAAGGCTCGCAGGCACCCGTGGTGTCGAGCGCGGGAGCGCTGCTGTCCGGCATCGCCGCCCTCGGCGTGCGCCGGGTCGCCATCATCACCCCGTACATGGAGCCGCTGACCGAGGCCGTGGTGGCCTACCTCACCGACGCCGGGGTCGAGGTCGTCGACTCGCTGTCGCTGCAGGTGCCCGACAACCTCGCCGTGGCCCGGCTGGACCCGGCGGACCTGCGCAAGCACCACCGGAGGCTGGACCTGTCCCGTGCCGAGGCGCTGGTGCTCTCCGCGTGCGTGCAGATGCCGTCACTGGCGTCGATCCAGCCGGTGCAGGACGAGATCGGTCTGCCGGTGCTTTCCGCGGCCACCGCCACCACCCACCGCATCCTCACCGAACTCGGTCTGGAACCCCGTGTCCCCGGTGCCGGAGCGCTGCTCGCCGACTGAAGTGCCCGCCCACGACCACACCGCCGGATACACCGGGCTCGGCCCCGTCCGGGGCAACGCCGCTGAGTAGGGTTCGGTTCATGTCACGAAGCACGAGTGGGCGGGCGACCCGCACGGATTACGTCGCCGAGACACTCCGCCGAAGAATCGTCCTGGGGGAGCTCAAGCCCGGGACTCCGCTGCGGCTCGACGCACTGAGTGAACAACTCGACGTGAGCCGGGTACCGCTGCGGGAGGCCCTGCGTGAACTCCATGCCGAGGGCCTCGCCGTCACCTACCCCCAGCGGGGCGCGTTCGTCTCGGACATCGTCCGGCTCGACGTCGTCGACTCGTTCATGTTGCTGAAGACGGTTGAGGTGGCCGCCGCCGAACGGGCCGCCGCCGAGCGTCCCGAGGCGACGGCCCGGCTGATGGCGACCCGGTACGACGCTCTGAGCAACGTCATCCACTCCGACCAGAACCGGGAGAAGTACCTGACGGCGCACCAGGCCTTCCACTTCGCCGTCTTCGAGAGCATCGAGGAGTCACCCGCGCTTCAGCGGATGGCACGCATCCTCTGGAACAGCTGCGAAAGGTTCCTCAATGCCGCACACATCGAGGAACGGATCATCCAAAGCGACGACGAACACCAGCGCCTCCTGGCGTACATGGCCGCGGGCGATGTCACAGCGATCCGCGCGATCGCCGGGATGCACGTCGAACACGGCGCGGAGGCGGCACTTCATGGCCTGGGGTTCGCCTAGGGCGTGTTTCGAAAGTAGCGTCGTCCGCCCGCGAGGCAGACGGGACTTTCGAAACACGCCCTAGGAGCTCAAAGGTGATCCTTCAGCGCCCCGATCGCCGAAGCCGCGTCCAGAACCCGCGGGATCGCCTTGTCCGCGAGTGAGGGGTCGGCCGTGACGATGTTGACCGCCGCGCGGACCGGCCAGCCGGGCAGCGGGGCCGCGATGCCGTGTGCGCCGACGTTGACCTCGCAGTGCGTGACGACGTAGCCGGCCTCGCGGATCTCTTGGATGCGGTCCGGTTCGGAGGGGTCCGGGGGACCGGAGGCGAGGGCGGCGAGGCCGCCGGCGCCGCGGTCGAGGGGGTCGCGGCTGCCCCGGCGGTACCAGAACAGCGGTCCGTCGGTCGGCGGCTCGGCTACGAGTGTGGTGACGGCGGCCGTGCCGACGACCTCGACCAGGCTTGCCGTGGCGTCGAGTTGGCGCGCGAGACGGTGCAGGACGGGTTCGGCTATGGCCCGCAGGTTGGGACCGGTGCCACCGAGCAGCCCGGCAACGGCCGGGCCCACGACGTAGCGGCCGTCGTCGTCGCGCGAGGCGAACCCCTTGCGCTGGAGCGAGACGAGCAGGCGGTGCGCGATGGAGCGGTGGAACCCGGTCGCGGCCGCCACCTGGCTGGTGTTGAGCCCTTCGGGATGGCGGCTCAGCTCGACGAGGATGGTCAATCCGCGTTCGAGG
The DNA here is from genome assembly GCF_040295505.1 of Streptomyces sp. NPDC002790. Classification (NCBI taxonomy): domain Bacteria; kingdom Bacillati; phylum Actinomycetota; class Actinomycetes; order Kitasatosporales; family Streptomycetaceae; genus Streptomyces; species Streptomyces sp. NPDC002790. The sequence goes on from NZ_JBEOVM010000004.1 coordinate 138,808, forward strand.
GTCTGCGAGCCGCCGCTGTCGGAATCGTGCGCCACTGCCACGGCACCTCCTTGCGAATGAGAGCTATACGGTGGGGAGGATCTTGCCACGGACCTCGCCGAGGCCGATGCGCCCCCGGGCGCCGGGCGCCGAGTAGCGCAGGACGACCTCGTCGCCGTCCTCGAGGAACGTGCGCTCCTCGCCGCCCGCGGTCCACGTCTTCCTGCCGCCCCAGGACAGTTCGAGGAACGAGCCGAGCTGGTGCTCCTCAGGGCCCGAGATGGTGCCCGAGGCGTAGAAGTCGCCGACCCGCAACGAGGCGCCGTTGACGGTGAGATGGGCCAGCATCTGCGCGGGCGACCAGTACATGCAGGAGTACGGAGGGTGCGCCACGACGGTGCCGTTGACCTCGACCTCCACAGCGATGTCGTAGCCCGAGGGGCCCTGTTCCCGTAGGTACGGAAGAACGGCCGGTTCCTGGCCGGGCAGGTCCACGCGCGCGTGCTCGAGCGCGGCCAGCGGCGTGACCCACGCGCTGATGGTGGTGGCGAAGGACTTCCCGAGGTTCGGGCCGAGCGGCACGTACTCCCAGGCCTGGATGTCGCGGGAGGACCAGTCGTTGACTCCGGTGACACCGAAGACCGTCTCGGCGAACTCCGAGGTAGCGACCCGCTGCCCGAGCGGCACCGAACGGCCCACGACGAAGCCGAGCTCCGCCTCGATGTCCAGGCGCAGCGACGGGCCGAACGTGGGCGCGGGGTCGGCCGGGGCCTTGCGCTGGCCGGAGGGGCGGTGCACCGGGGTGCCGGAGACGACGATGGAGCCGGAACGGCCGTGGTAACCGACGGGCAGGTGACGCCAGTTGGGCATCAGAGCGTCCCCGTCGGGGCGGAAGATCCGGCCGACGTTGGTGGCGTGGTCGACGGACGCGTAGTAGTCGACGTAGTCGCCGACCTCGAACGGGAGGTGCAGGGTGGCGTCGGCCAGCGGCACCAGCCGCACGCGGTCGCGGTACGTGGTGTCCGTGAGCAGCTCGACCGTCCAGGAGCGCACAGCCGCCCAGGTCGCGGCGCCGGCGTCCATGAGCGGGTTGAGCGCGGGGGCGTCGAGCAGTGCAGTCCACTCGTGGCCCACGGCGGAAGCCGCGGCGCCCAGGTCGAGCACGTGGTCACCGATCCGGACGCCCACGCGACGGCCGGAGTCCGCGGTGGAGAAGACGGCGTAGGGGAGGTTGTCGACGTCGTACGCGCTGCCGGCCGCGGCCTCGACCCAGGTGGTGGGTGGGGTGGTCATGTGTGGGGCCCTTTCGGAGTTCCGTGGTGGCTCGGGAGATGGTGGCTCGCATGTGGTGGCTCGGGAGGGATCAGGCGGAGGTCGGGGCCAGGAGGCGCAGGGCGACCAGGTCGTCGAGCGGTTCGAGGACGCTGCAGGACCCGTACGAGGTGAACGCGGACCGGGCGTCCGCCGCCTCGGACGCGGGGAGCGCGCCGACCTCGCGGGCCACCGTGTCCGGGTCGCGCTCGGCGAGCGCTGCCCGGATGCCGGGCAGCGTGGCTCCGGCGCGGGCCCGCGCCGCGGCGAGCAGGACGTTGAGATAGCCGTGGTGCTCGAAGCCGGTGTCACGGCCCGTGTGCCGGACCGCGTTGTGCAGCCCGGCCGTGCACTTGAAGGGAACCCCCGCGACGACCGCCCCGTGGACCCATGCCGCCACCTCGTCCTCGGTGGGGAACGCGGCGGCCTCGGTGCCTCCCGTACGGAACTTCAGCCGGAAGCCGTGCCGGGCGACCGCGGCGAGGACCTGCTCCCACTCGCGGTGGCCGGGGCGCGGTACCTCGACGTACACGGTGGCGGGCAAGTCCACCGAGGAAGACGAGGACAGCTCGGCGAACTGCGCGGCCACGGCAAGCGTCGGGTCCGGCTTGAGTTCCAGGGCGGCGAGAACGATTCGGTCCGTCGCGGCGATGGTGTCAAGTACGGCAGGGACGGCCGCGCATCCGGCCACGACACTCACCCGCAGGCCCGCCGGGAACAGGCCGGGCTCGGCGAGGCGGGCCAGGTCGTCGAGGTCGGCCGCGGCGACGACGAGCGGGCCGACGAGATCGGCGTGCGCGGACGCGAGATGCCCGGCGTGCTCGGTCACGGCACGCGGCAGCGGGGCCAGTCCGGGAGGGAAGACCGCGGCGTCGTCCACGAGATGTCGGAAGACGAGGGGTATTGACATGCGCCACACCCTAACTGAGGATCATCGAAATGCGAACACCGGTGTTCGCTTATCGGTTAAGGCGGAGGGGTTATGGCGTACTACCGTCGAGTCGGCACCGTGCCGGAGAAGCGGCACACGCAGTTCCGTGACGAGACGGGCAGGCTCTACTACGAGGAGCTGATGGGGGAGGAGGGGTTCTCCTCCGACTCGTCGCTGCTCTACCACCGCGGCGTCCCGTCGGCGATCGTCGCCAGTGAGGTCTGGGAGCCCACCGACCAGTCAACGGCTCCCAACCACCCGCTCAAGCCCCGCCATCTCAAGCTGCACGACCTCTTCGACGCGGACAAGGCCGCGAACGTCGACGCTGTCACCGGCCGCCGCCTCGTGCTCGGCAACAACGACGTACGCATCTCGTACGTCGTGACCGGCACGGCCTCGCCGCTCTACCGCAACGCGATCGGCGACGAGTGCGTCTACGTCGAGGCGGGCGCGGGCGTCGTCGAGACCGTGTTCGGCGTGCTGCCCTACCGTGCGGGCGACTACGTGCTCCTGCCGCGTGCCACCACGCACCGCTGGGTCCCCGACACCACGGACGGGCCGAGCCGCCTCTACCCGATCGAGGCGAACAGCCACATCGCCCCGCCCAAGCGCTACCTGTCGAAGTACGGGCAGCTGCTCGAGCACGCGCCCTACTGCGAGCGTGACCTGCACGGACCGACCGGGACCCATCTCGAAGAGGGACGCGACGTGGCGGTGCTGGTCAAGCACCGCGGCGGCCCGAGCGGAGTGGTCGGCACTCGACTCGTCTACGACACGCACCCGTTCGACGTCGTGGGCTGGGACGGGTGCCTGTACCCGTACACGTTCAACATCGAGGACTACATGCCGATCACCGGCAAGATCCACCAGCCGCCGCCCGTGCACCAGGTCTTCGAGGGCGGCAACTTCGTGATCTGCAACTTCCTGCCGCGCAAGGTGGACTACCACCCGCTGGCCGTCCCGGTGCCGTACTACCACTCCAACGTGGACAGCGACGAGGTCATGTTCTACGTCGGCGGCGACTACGAGGCCCGCAAGGGCTCCGGCATCGGGATCGGCTCCCTCTCCCTGCACCCGGGCGGCCACGCCCACGGCCCGCAGCCCGCGGCCATCGAGGCCTCCCTCGGAGCCGAGTACTTCGAGGAGTCCGCGGTCATGGTCGACACCTTCCGCCCCCTCGAACTCGGCGAGGGCGGACGGGCCGTCGACGACCAGCGGTACGCCTGGGCCTGGGCGGGGCGGCAGGCGTGAGCAACCCGACGGGCGATCGACCACCAGCTCAGCGCTTCCCAAAGGACCGACCCATGGAAAACCTGGCCACCGACCCGACGTCGACGGGTGAGGCGACGGCCGCCTCGTCGCCACCGTCCGGCGAGAGTCCCCGCGCCACCCTGAAGGTCATCCGAGCGGCGATCCTCGGAACCGTCGTCGAGTACTACGACTTCGGCATCTACGGCTACATGGCCACCTTCGTCGCGGCGCACTTCTTCGTCGCGAGCGACCCGAACACGGCGCTCCTGTCGACCTTCGCCGCGTTCGCCGTGGCGTTCTTTCTCCGGGCCCCCGGCGGCATCCTCTTCGGTCACATGGGCGACAAGTACGGCCGCAAGAAGGCGCTCACCTGGACCATCCTGCTGATGGCCGTCGCCACCACCGCTATCGGCCTCATCCCCTCGTACGCCACCCTCGGCCTGTGGGCGACGGTTCTGCTGGTGCTGTGCCGCTGCGTCCAGGGCTTCGCGGCGGGCGGTGAACTCGGCGGCGCGAACGCCATCGTGTCCGAGCACGCCCCGACACACCGCCGCGCGTTCCACACCTCGTTCGTCAACACCGGCACCTACCTCGGCTCGCTGGTCGCTTCCCTGGTCGCGCTGCTGCTGACCTCCAGTGTCAGCGAGCAGACCCTGCAGGACTGGGCCTGGCGCGTCCCGTTCCTGCTCAGCGTGGTCATCGGTGTCATCGGCCTGTACATCCGCAGCCAGCTGCCGGAGACCGAGCAATTCGAGGCCGTCCAGGAGAGCGACACCGTCGAGGTCGCGAAGTACCCCATCGCCGACGTGTTCGTGAACGCCTGGCGCGAGATCGTCCTCGTCATCTTCCTCGGCGCGCTGATCGTCGGCGGCTACTACGTCGCCGGTGTGTACGCCGCCAGCTACCTGCAGACCGAAGGCGGACACTCGGCCGACTTCGCGTTCACGTCCACCTGCATCGCCATGGTCGTCGCCGTGATCAGCCTCCCGATCGCCGGATACGTCGGCGACCGCGTCGGCCGCAGGCCCGTGTTCTTCGTCGGCAGCGGCATCACCGCGATCATCGGCCTCCCGGCGTTCATGCTGATGCGCGACGCGGGCCCGGTGCTCGCCATCCTCGCCCAGTCCTCGCTGACCTTCTTCATCGGACTGGTCAACGGTGTCTCGTTCGCCGCGTACGCCGAGCTCTTCAGGGCGCGCTACCGCTACAGCGGCATCGCCATGAGCAACAACGTCACCAACATGGCGCTCGGCGGCACCGCACCCTTCATCGCCACGCTGCTGATCAACGTCACCGGAAACAACCTCGCGCCGGCCGGCTACCTCATCGCGACCGCGCTCATGACCTTCGTGGCCACCTTCTTCCTCAAGGAGACCCGCGGGACGGAGCTGGAACTGTGACCCCCCAACCGGCCAACGGCCGCCGCTTCCAAGGACGTTCGGTCGTGGTGACCGGCGCCGCCGGGGGCCTGGGCCGGGCCGACTGCCTCGCGCTCGCCTCCGAAGGAGCCCACGTCTGGGCGGCCGACCTCGACACGGACGCCGCCGAGGCACTCGTCCCCGAACTCGCCGCGGCCGGCGGATCGGGACGGGCCGTCCGGCTCGACGTCGCCGACCCCGAATCGTGGGGCGCACTGGCCGGCGAGATCGAGGCCGCGGGACCGCTGCACGGCCTGGTCAACAACGCCGGGGTCAGCCTGCGCGCGGGTATCGCCGACACCACCGTCGAGCAGTGGCGCCGCGTCATGGACATCAACCTGTCCAGCGTCTTCTACGGCCTCAAGACACTCACCCCCGCCCTGACGCGCGGCGCCCAGGACGGCGGCGCGGCCGTCGTGAACATCTCCTCCATCGCCGGCATGGTCGGCTACTTCTCCGCCACGTACGGCACCAGCAAGTGGGGCGTACGCGGCCTGTCGAAGGTCGGCGCGCTCGAACTCGCCGCCCACGGCATCCGCGTCAACTCGCTGCACCCGGGCCTCACCGGCACACCGCTCCTGCACCAGGCCGCCGACACCTCCTTCGTCGACGAGAGCCTGCGCTCCGTCCCGGCCGGGCGCCTCGCGACCCCCGAGGAGATGGCGCGCGTCGTCGCGTTCCTGCTGTCCGACGACGCCGCGTACATCACCGGCGAGGAGATGGTCGTCGACGGCGGCCTGACGTCCGGCGGGCTCTACCACCGCATCCTCGCGGGCCTGGAGGCGAAGCCGTGACCCCGCTGCTCGAAACCCTCCTGGAGGTCCAGCACCTCTACGCCGCCCAGTCGCACGCCATCGACACCGGTGACGCCGAGGCCTGGGCCGACACGTTCACCGCCGACGGGGAATTCGACTCCCCGACATACGACAAACCGGTCACCGGCCGCGCCGCACTCGTCGCCTTCGCCCGCGACCTGCACGCCGCGGCGCCGCACCTGCACCACGTCATCACCAACGTGCTGGTCCGGCCCGGAGACCGCCCCGGCGCGTACGACGTCCGCGCCAACCTCCTCATCGTCACCACCCACGACCTCGCCTCCGGGGCCGCCCGCATCGACCGCGTCACCACCATCGACGACCGGTTGCGCCGCGCCCCCGGGGACCCCGCAGACCTGAGGCTCGTACGCCGCCGCGTGACGCGCGACGGCGACGGGCCCGCAGCACACGCACCGCATCTCAAGGAGCACTCGTGACCACCCAGACGCCCGCCGACAACCCGGGCCGCGTCAACTACGACGCCCTGCCCGCCCTCAACCCCGAGCTGGCCGGCCGCACCGTCGTCGTGACCGGCGCCGGACGCGGCATGGGCGCACTCTTCCTCGAAGAGCTGGCGCGCCGCGGCGTCAACGGCGTCGGCGCGGACCTCGACCAGGAGGCGATGGCCGCCGTCGCCGAGAAGATCAACGCCAATCTTGCGGGTGTCGACGGCGCGGGCCGCGTCGTCGGGGTCGGCGCCGACGTCACCGACCCGGCCGCCGGCGACGCGATGGTCGCCGCCGCCCTGCGCGAGTTCGGACGGCTCGACCTGTGGGTCAACAACGCCGGTGTCTTCCCGCAGGCCGAGTTCACCGACATCTCGCCCGAGCAACTCGCCCTCACCTACGGCGTGAACGTCAACGGCGTCGTCTACGGCGGCCAGGCGGCCGCCCGGCACTTCCGCACCGTCGGCGGCGGCGCCATCGTCAACATGGCCTCGGTCGCCGCCGTGCGCGCCCGGCCCACCCGCGCCGCGTACAACTCCTCGAAGGCCGCGGTGAAGCACCTCACCACGTGCATGGCCGTCGAGCTCGGCCCCGACAACATCCGCGCCAACTCGATCGCGCCCGGCTTCATCGACACCGAGATGACCCGCTGGGTCCGCGAGGACCCCGCCGCGATGGACCGGGCACTCACCACGGTCCCGCTGCGCCGCATCGGCGCCCCCATGGAGGTGTTCGCCGCCCTCTACTTCCTGCTCTCCGACAGCGCCCGGTACATCACCGGCACCAACATCCCGGTGGACGGAGGCTCGCAGCATGTCTGAGCCCGACAACGGGGCGTACGACTACGACGTCATCGTGGTCGGCGCAGGCGGCGCCGGACTCGCCGCATCGGTCTCGGCCGCCCAGGCCGGCGCGCGCGTGCTGCTCCTGGAGTCCGAGGACGAGATCGGCGGCTCCACCCAGCTGTCCGCCGGACTCCTGACCGCCTCCGCCACCAGCGTCCAACAGAGCCTCGGCGTCGAGGACTCGCCCCTGCGCATGTTCCAGCACTACATGGACCTCAACGGCTGGCGGGTCCGGCCGGGCCCGGTGCGAATGTTCTGCGAGGAGTCCGGCGCGGTCGTCGACTGGCTGCTCGACCTCGGCGTCGAGATACCCGCCCAGGTCTCGCACAGCGCCCACGAACCGGGACTCACCCGGGCCGGAGTGGAGGACGTCTGGCGCGGCCACGTGCCCAAGGACCAGGGCTACGGGCTCGTCCAGGTGCTCGACAAGGCCCGCGCCCGTCTCGACGTTGACCTGGCGCTCGGCAGCCGTGTCGAGGACCTCGTGGTCCGCGACGGCGTCGTCCGCGGCGTCGTCCTCGACGGCGAGGAGGCCACCGCGCCCGCCGTCGTCATCGCCAGCGGCGGCGTCGCGGCCGACCCGGACCTCGTCCGCCGGTTCCTCCCCGACGCCGAGATCGCCGGGGACGCCCTGTTCGTGGTCGCCGCACCGGGCTCGCGGGGCGACCACGTCGGCCTCGCCGAGCGGCACGACCTGGCCCTGTTCGGCCAGGGCTGGGGACTGCTCCTGGTGACCGCCCAATTCCAGCGTTACCACCACTGGCAGAGCGGATTCCCGCCCGCCTCCCGCATCAACGTCGGTCCCGACGGCCGCCGTTGCATGGACGAGGACGCCCCGTACGCGGTCAGCCCCGGCATCCTCAAGGACCACGGCGGCTGGGTCTGGTCGGTGTTCGACGACACCGCCCGCACCGCACTGCCCGACGGCTACGCCGACTGGACCGCCGACCGCATCAAGGAGGAGGTCGCCAAGGGCGTCGTGCTGCGTGCCGACACCCTGGAGGAGCTCGCGGGCCTGATGGACGTCCCCGCGACGCACCTGACGGCGAGCGTCGGCCGCTTCAACGAACTGTTCGCCGCGGGCCACGACACGGACTTCCTGCGCCACGAGTCGCTGGCGGCCAAGGGCGCAGACCCGCACATCGCGCCGATCGCCACCGGTCCGTTCTTCGCGGTGCGCATGCTCCCCGCCGAACTGGTCTGCACCCACACCGGCCTGGAGATCGACGCCTCGACCCGAGTGCTGGGCACCGACGGCCGATCCGTCCCCGGCCTGTACGCCGCAGGTGAGGCCGCGGGCGGAATCCTCGGCGAACGCTACGTCGGCGGCGGCAACTCCGTCGCTCACGCCCTGGTGCTCGGCCGGGTCGCCGGCCGCGAGGCCGCCGCACGCGCCGCCGACCTGTCACCCCGCGCCGAGGAGGCCCCCGCATGAGCCGCGCCGACGACCGGTTCGAGATCCAGGACGTCCTGTTCCGCTACGCCCGGGCGGTGGACCGACTGGACCACGACGCCATCGCGGCCTGCTACTTCGACGACGCGATCGACGTCCACGGGGCCTATACCGGGGACGCCGCGGGACTCGTCGAGGACATCCGCGACCGGCACCGCACCATCGACTCCTCCCAGCACTTCATCTCCAACGTACTGGTGGAGTTCACCGGGGAGGACAGCGCCGACGTCGAGTCCTACTGCCTGTGCTTCCTGCGGCAGGCACCCACCGAGCCCGGCGGCGAACAGGACCTGGCGATCATCCGCTGCCGCTACGTCGACCGCTTCGAGCGGCGCGACGGCACCTGGGGTATCGCGGACCGGGTCGTCGTCTTCGACGAATCGCGGACCGTCTCCCTGACCGACGCCCTCGACCCGACGTGGGTCGCCTCGCGGCGCGACGGGGCCGATCCCGTCTACACGCGGGGACATCGCGCGGACGTATCGACGTAGGGGAGCGGCGGCCCCGGGAACCGCTCGGCTCCCGGGGCCACGGCACGCACCCCGCCGCACCGCACTGGTCCGGTCGGGCACACCTGCCACGCGGGCGGGCGTGGCGGGGCCGGATCGGGACGCGCCGAGTGTGACATGGCAGGCAGACGCCGCCATCGACCACGGAGTGCACAGGTGCTGCTGACACTGCACGAGCGCGAGCGCTTGATGATCTATACCGCCGCCAAGCTCGCAGCGGAACGCCAGGACCGAGGTCTGCGGCTCAACCTCCCTGAGGCCACGGCGCTGATCACCTCGTTCCTCCTGGAGGGCGCCCGGGACGGACGCACCGTCACCGACCTGATGGAGGCCGGGCGCACCGTGCTGAGCCGGGACGATGTCATGGACGGGGTGCCAGAGATGCTGGCGCAGCTCCAGGTGGAAGCGACGTTCCCGGACGGCACCAAGCTCATCACGGTGACCGGACCGATCTCATGACCCGCGGTGAGCACCCCAGCGACGATCCCGGGGGTGCGGGACCGCGTGGCGAGCCCCGTCACACGAGCAGCGGTCCCAACGCTCCCAGCCCGCCGCGGCGCGCCGGAACCGGCGAGCGGCAGGCGCCGCGACAGCACTACACCGGGCGGCAGCCGCACCTGGACCTGCCGACCGTGCCCGGTGAAGTCCTGTACGGAGACGGCCCGGTGACGATCAACGCCGGGAAGGACGTGCTGACGCTCCGCGTGATCAACACCGGTGACCGGCCCATCCAGGTCGGCTCGCACTATCACTTCGCGGAGGTCAACCCCGCGCTGGAGTTCGACCGCGGCGCGGCGTGGGGGCGTCGGCTCAACGTGCTCTCCGGTGGCTCCGTGCGCTTCGAGCCCGGAGCCGTGGTGAACGTTCCGCTGGTGGAGATCTCAGGTCGGCGGATCGTACCGGGGCTGCGTGGCGCATGCGGCGGCCCACTGGACGCCACTGAGGGAGAAGACCATGACTGAGGTCTCGCGCGAGGAGTACGCGGCGGCGTTCGGGCCCACTGCGGGGGACCGCATCCGGCTCGCCGACACGGAGCTGTTCATCGAGGTCGAGGAGGACCGGTGCGTCGGCGGCGACGAGGCGGTGTTCGGCGGCGGCAAGTCCGTGCGTGAGTCCATGGGCCAGTCCCGCGCGACGCGCGGTGAGGGCACCCCGGACCTGGTCATCACCGGAGCCGTCGTGCTGGACCACTGGGGTGTGGTCAAGGCCGACGTGGGCATCAGGGACGGGCGGATCGTCGCACTCGGCAAGGCGGGAAATCCCGACACGATGGACGGGGTCCACCCTGATCTGGTCATCGGCCCGTCCACCGAGATCGCCGCGGGCAACGGCATGATCCTCACCGCGGGCACCATCGACACCCATGTGCACTTCGTGGGCCCGGACATGTTCGAGGAGGCGCTCGCCGCCGGCACCACGACCGTCGTCGGCGGCGGCACCGGCCCCACTCAGGGCTCCATGGCGACCCTGGCCACCCCCGGCTCATGGTGGTTGGCCCGCATGCTGGAGTCCTTCGAGCCATGGCCGCTCAACGTGCTCTTCCTCGCCCGCGGCAACACCGTGTCGCACGAAGCACTGTGGGAGCAACTGCGCGGCGGGGCGGGCGGCTTCAAGGTGCACGAGGACTGGGGCGCCACGCCCGCCGCCGTCGACGCCGCGCTGACCGTGGCGGACGCGGCCGGAGTCCAGGTCGCGATCCACAGCGACACCCTCAACGAGGCGGGCTTCGTGGAAGACCTGCTCGCCGCGGTCCGCGGTCGCACCTTCCACGCGTTCCACACCGAGGGAGCGGGCGGCGGGCACGCGCCGGACATCATCCGCATCGCCGGCGAACCGTACGTACTCCCCGCCTCGACCAACCCCACCCGCCCCTTCACCCGCAACACCGTCGCCGAACACCTCGACATGGTGATGGTCGCCCACCACCTCAACCCTCAGGTGCCCAACGACCTGGCATTCGCGGAGAGCCGCGTGCGGGCGAGCACCATCGCCGCCGAGGACGTACTGCAGGATCTCGGCGCGCTGTCGATCATGTCGTCGGACGCGCAGGCGATGGGGCGCGTCGCCGAGGTCGTCATCCGTACCTGGCAGACCGCCGACCGCATGAAACGGCTGCGCGGCCCGCTACCGGGCGACGGACGCGCCGACAACCACCGCGCCCGCCGTTACGTTGCCAAGTACACGATCTGTCCCGCGGTCGCCCATGGCCTGGAGCACGAGGTCGGGTCCGTCGAACCGGGCAAGATGGCCGACCTCGTCCTGTGGCAGCCGGCCCTCTTCGGCGTCCGGCCCACCATGGTCCTCAAGGGCGGCGTCGCCGCCGTCGCCGCGCTCGGCGACCCCAACGGGTCCGTACCCACGCCGCATCCGGTGCTGCCCCGTCTCGGCTACAACGCCCACAGCCCGTCCGCCACCTCGACCAGCGTCGCCTTCGTCTCGCCTGCCGCGATCGAAGCGGGTCTCGCGGACCGGCTCCCGCGCGTCACCCGGCCGCTGGTCCCGGTCGCCGACGTACGGGGCCGTGGCAAGCACGACCTGCCGGAGAACACCGCGCTGCCCCGCATCGACGTCGACCCCGACACCTACGCCGTACACGTCGACGGCGAGCTCATCGAACACGAACCCGCCACCGAACTACCGCTCACCCAGCGGTACTTCCTGTTCTGACCGGGGCGCACCGGAACATGGACACGGACCGAACGGCAGGACCGGACAGCGGATGCCACCCGCTGGGAGCCCTGCTCCTGCTCACCGACGGACGTTTCCCGGCGGGTGCGCACGCCCACTCCGGCGGCTTGGAAGCGATCGTCGCGCTGGAAGGCGTACAGGACCCTGCCGCGCTGGAACTCTTCCTCAAGGGTCGGGCCGCGACAGTCGGTCGGATCGCCGCGGCCTTCGCGGCGGCCGGCTGCGCGGCAGCGGCTCAGGACACACTCGACGGCCCGGCCGGGGACCGACTCAGTGCACTGGATGCGGAGTTCGACGCCCGGACACCGTCCTCGGCTCTCCGCGCGGCGTCCCGTACGCTCGGCCGGCAGCTCCTGCGCTCGGGGCGCCGTGTCTGGCCGCATCCCGTCCTGGAGGCACTCGCCGCCATCGCGCCACGCGGCACCCACCAGCCCATCGCGCTCGGTGCGGTCGCCGCCGCCGCGCAGTTGGGCCCCAGGGCCGCGGCCTGGTCCGCGGCGCACGACGCGGTGCTCGGTCCGGCCACCGCGGCCATCCGGCTGCTCGGCCTGGACCCCTTCTCCGTGTACGAGGTGCTCGCCCGCCTCGGCCCCCTGCTGGAAACCGTGGCCACCGAGGGCACCACCTACCGTGACGCCCTCCCCGAGGATCTTCCCGCCCACGGCTCCCCGCTACTGGACCTGTCCGCCGAACGCCATGCCACCTGGGAGGTGCGTCTCTTTGCATCCTGACCACACCACACGCCCCGACGTCCCCGTCGCCGATCTGCCCGAAGAGCGGTCGACGGGCCCCGACACCGCACCGCCGCACGTCCACGGCGCCGAGGACCACCACCCGGCCGGCCCGCTGTCCGAGCGTGGCGCCCGCGCCCTGCGCATCGGCATCGGCGGCCCGGTCGGCTCCGGCAAGACCGCTCTGGTGGCCGCCCTGTGCCGCACATTGAGCGCGGACGTACGGCTCGCCGTGGTGACCAATGACATCTACACCACTGAGGACGCCGACTTCCTTCTCCGGCACGGCGTACTGCCCGATGAGCGCGTCCGCGCGGTCGCCACCGGCTGCTGTCCGCACACCGCCATCCGCGACGACATCTCCGCCAACCTCGAAGCGATCGACGACCTGGAGAGCAGTCTCGCGCCCCTGGACCTCGTCCTCGTCGAGAGCGGTGGCGACAACCTCACCGCCACCTTCAGCTACGGCCTGATCGACCGTCAGATCTTCGTCGTCGATGTGGCGGGCGGGGACAAGGTGCCCCGCAAAGGCGGTCCCGGCGTCACACGCTCCGATCTCCTCGTCATCAACAAGACCGACCTCGCCCCTCAGGTCCGTGCCGATCTCGACGTGATGGACCGGGATGCCCGCGTACAACGCGGCGACCTCCCTGTCCTGTTCACCTCTCTCACCGACGACCCGGCCGCCACGGCCGTCGCCACCTGGGTACGCGAACTGCTCGGCGTCCCGGTCCGCTGATGCGCGCCGACGCCCGGCTCACGGTGACCGCGAACGGCGCGGACGGTGCGGACGGCGCGGGCCGGGCCACCGGGTGCCGCCCCAGCAGGATCGCGCGGCTGCGATCCGACGGCCCGTTGCTGCTGCGCCCCGCGATCGCCACAGGTCCCACCCCCCTCGGCCGGTGGAACCTGGCCGGGCCCGGTACCGCGCGGGTGTCCAGGGCCGCCGGAACCGGCGGCCCGCTCGGCGGGGACGACCTCCGGCTGCATGTGGACGTCGGCCCCGGCGCGGCCCTCGTCCTGCGGGACGTGTCCGCGACCGTGGCCCTGCCCGGCCCGCACGCCGAGCCCTGCCACGTCACCACGACCATGTCCGTGGGCCGCGACGCAACCCTGGTCTGGCTGCCGGAACCGGTCATCGCCGCCCACCGCTGCGACCACCACTTCGTCACCCGCATCGACCTCGCCCCGGGCGCCCGGCTCCTGGTACGCGAGGAACTGCTGCTCGGCCGGCACGGCGAAACACCCGGCACCGTGCGCCAACGACTGCGCGTCCAGCTCGACGGCCGCCCGCTCCACGACCAGGAACTCGCCCTCGGCCCCGACGTCCCCGGCTGGCACGGACCGGCCGTCACCGGCGGCCGCACTGCCCTCGGCTCCGTCCTCGTCGTCGACCCCCTGTGGGCCCACCGGCCCGATCAGAAACCCGCGGTACACGCAGCGGACGGCGCCGCCCTCTTCCCCCTCTCGGGCCCCGCCGTTCTCGCCGCCGCACTCGCCCCGGACTCGGCCGCGCTGCGCCACCAACTGGACGCCTGTCTGACCCGCCTTGACGCGCTGCCGGTGCATGACGCCGACGCGGCTTCGGTTTCGGCGGCATCCACGTAGATGGGCTGGTCGCTCTGCGTGTTGTGCTCGCCGATCGCGCACAACACGTTCATCACTGGCGTGTGTCCGTGCTCGTACGGATCGTGCAGTGCAGGGTGTCGTTCTGGACGTCGGCGACGATCGTGTCACCCGGTTCGGCCTCGCCTGCGAGCAGCAGGGACGCGATGCGGTTGTCGAGCTCGGTCTGGATGGTGCGGCGCAGCGGACGGGCGCCGAACTCCGGCTGGTGGCCGTGCGCGATGAGCAGCTTCTTGGCGGCCTCGGTGACCTCCAGGTTCAGCCCCTGCGCGTGCACCCGGTGCTCGCTCTGGGCCAGCAGGTGGTCGACGATCTCGCCAAGGTCGTCCTCGGTGAGGCTGTGGAAGACGATGATGTCGTCGATGCGGTTGAGGAACTCCGGCAGGAAGCGGCCCCGCAGCTCCTCCATCAGCTCGTCCTTGAGCTCCGCGGCGTCGCCCCGGTGGGCGAGGATGCGGTGGGCGCCGATGTTCGACGTCATGATGACCACGCAGTGCCGGAAGTCGACGGTGCGGCCCTGGGAGTCGGTGAGCCGGCCGTCGTCGAGGATCTGCAGCAGCGTGTTGAAGATGTCGGGGTGCGCCTTCTCGACCTCGTCGAACAGGACCACGCTGTAGGGCTGGCGGCGCACCTTCTCGGTGAGCTGGCCGGCCTCGTCGTAGCCGACGTAGCCGGGAGGGGCACCGACCAGACGTGCGACGGTGTGCTTCTCCTGGAACTCGCTCATGTCGAAGCGGACCATGCGGCTCTCGTCGCCGAACAGCAACTCCGCGAGGGTCTTGGCGAGTTCGGTCTTGCCGACGCCGGTCGGGCCGAGGAAGAGGAAGGAACCGACGGGACGGTTCGGGTCGCCCATGCCCGCGCGGTTGCGGCGCACCGCCTGCGAGACGGCGGTGACGGCCTCGTCCTGCCCGACGATGCGGGCGTGCATCTCCTCCTCCAGCTTCAGCAGCCGCTCCTTCTCGCCGGCGGTCAGCTGGGCGACGGGAATGCCGGTGCGGCGCGAGACGATGCCGGCGATGTCGTCGGCCGTCACGGAGACCACGCCCTCGCGGCGCTCCTCGATCCCGGCTACCTCGCCCTCGACCTCGGCGATCTGCTTCTTCAGCTCGGAGGCCTTTTCGAAGTCCTCCGAGGCGACGGACTGGTCCTTCTCGCGGGTCAGCTTGGCGATCCGGTCCTCGCGCTCGACGACCTCGGTGGACCGGCTCGCCGTGCGCAGCCGCACCCGGGCGCCCGCCTGGTCCATCAGGTCGATGGCCTTGTCGGGCAGGAAACGGTCGCTGATGTAGCGGTCGGACAGCTCCGCGGCAGCCGCCAACGCGCCGTCGGCGAAACGCACTTGGTGGTGTGCCTCGTACGCGTCGCGCAGCCCCTCCAGGATCTGCACGGTCTCCTCGACAGTGGGCTCCGGGATGAGTACGGGCTGGAAGCGGCGCTCAAGCGCGGCGTCTTTCTCGATGTGCTTGCGGTATTCGTCGATGGTGGTGGCGCCGACGACGTGCAACTCGCCGCGCGCCAGGGCCGGTTTGAGCATGTTGCCCGCGTCCATCGAACCCTCGCCGGTGGCGCCCGCGCCGACGACGGTGTGCAGCTCGTCGATGAACAGGATGATGTCGCCGCCCGCGTTCTGGACGTCTTCGATGACCTTCTTCAGACGTTCCTCGAACTGACCGCGGTACTGCGCCCCCGCCACCATCCCGGACATGTCGAGGGCGACGACCCGCTTGCCCTTGAGGGTGTCGGGCACCTCGCCCGCGACGATGCGCTGCGCGAGGCCCTCGACGATGGCGGTCTTGCCGACTCCGGGCTCACCGATCAGCACCGGGTTGTTCTTGGAGCGCCGCGAGAGGATCTCGACGGTCTGCTCGATCTCCTCGGCCCGGCCGACGACCGGGTCGAGCTTGCCGGCCTTGGCCTCCTCGGTGAGGTCGCGCCCGAACTCGTCGAGCGTCGTGGACGCCCCCGTCGCACCGCTGCCGGCACTGCCGCCGCCGTTGTCCGCCCGGGTCGCCTGCTCCGAGGCGTTCGTCAGCCGGTTCAGGTCGAGGCCCGCCGCGCTCAGCAGCCGCGCGGCCCCCGTCGCCGGGTCGGAGAGCAGGGCGCCGAGGATGTGCTCGGGCCCGATGTAGGAGACGCCGGCCGCCTGCGACTGGGCGTGGGCGGCAGCCAGTGAGCGCTTGGCCGCCGGGGTGAGCCCCGGCTCCGCGGACGGCTGTCCGGCCTCCTGCGGCAAAACCTTGGCGATCTCCTCGGCGAGCCGGTCGGGGTCGACGCCGGCCTGCTCGAGCACCCGGCGCGACGGCTGCACCTTGGTCGTCGCCCACAGCAGGTGTTCGGTGTCCAGGTCGGAGGTGCCGTCCTCGTGCGCCTTCTGCGCGGCCAGGTTCAGCAGTTCCTGGGACGACTCGGTGAGCAGCCGCCCGATGGGCACGCGCTGCACCGCGGGCGGCGAGCTCGCGGGGGACGTACCGAAGAACCGGTTGAACATTTCACTGAAAGGGTCCGAGGGGCCGAACCCGAACGGCGACATCGACATGGTGACTCCAGGTGCGCAATGGGTTCGTCCCAGCCAACCCCTGCCCTTGGGTCCCCGCAAGCTGATCTTTGTCCGGCCGCACAAAGGGCGGGGGCGTGGCGACACCGATCCGTCTAGTGTGCGAGCCATGAGTGCCTGGCTGCCGACATCCGCGGTTCCCCGCCTGGCCGTCTCCGTGGGGATCGGCCTTGTGGCCGCGGTGGCCGTGGGCATTCCGGTCGGCGTACCTCTGGGCATCCTCACCGGCATCGCCGCCGCGGAGCTGGTCTTCGTGGTCACGGGCTGGCTGGTGCTGTGGCCGATGGACGCCGCCGCCACCCGCCGCGAGGCACGGCGTGAGGACTTCGCCCCCGTCACCGAGGAGTTCGCGGTGGTCGGCACCGCGCTGTGCGGGCTCGGAGCCATCGTGGTGCTGCTGTTCCTGCACGGCTCCGGCGCCCGCAACGTCGCGGCGGCGGTCGCGCTGGGCGGGGTGTTCATGGCGTGGGCGGCCCTGCACCTGATGTACGCCGCGCGCTACGCCTACCTGTACTACCAGGACCTCTCGGGCGGCATCGACTTCAACTCCGAGGAACCTCCGGCGTATCGGGACTTCTTCTACTTCAGCTACAACCTCGGCATGACGTACCAGGTGTCCGACACCAACGTCTCCAGCTCGGTGATCCGGTCGGTCGTGCTGCGGCACTCGCTGCTGTCCTACCTCTTCGGCACGAGCCTGCTGGCCACCGTCATCAACCTGGTCGCGGGCATGGTCACGGGCTGACCGGATGTTGCCCGCGGGCCGCGAATGCGGTCGGGGTGAGACCGGTGCGGTCGCGGAAGAAGCGGCCGAAGTTCGCGGGGTCGGTGAAGCCGAGGTGGGCGGCCACGCTCCGGGCGTCCCACTGCGCAGCTCCCAGCAGGCGCCGGGCTTCCAGGAGGCGTCGCTCGTCGATGAGCTCACGCACCCCTTTGCCGGTGGCGTCCCGGGTGGCGCGGCTGAGGGTGCGGACCGAGCAGTCGAGCAACTCGGCGTAGTCCGCGGCTTGGTGCAGCTCGCGGAAGTGCAGCTCCAAGGCGTCCACGAAGCGCCGGTGTCTGTCGGTGCGGCTGGTGCCGGCCGTGGCTGTGCCGATGGGGGCGATGCCCGGGGAGTCGGCCAGGCGCAGCAGCAGTGATTCGAGCAGGCTGCGCCGCAGGGCGTGGTGGATGTCGAGGGGGCGGCGCCCCAACGCGCGTTGTTCGTCCAGGAGTTGGAGTGCCGTTTGCCGGAGCCAGGCGGCGTCGTCGGGGTGCGGGCTGAGCACCGCGGGGGCCTCGTGCGCGGTGATCGGGGCCAGGAGTCGGGCGAGGTCGGGCCGCAGTACGTCCGGTTCGAACAGGATGAACGGGCCGCGGGCCGCGCCGGGCGGATGCCAGCGCTGCGCGTGCCCGGGACGCACCCACAGCCACTGGCCGGGGGCGACGGTCCGCGTGATGTGGTCGACGTCGTGCCGCAGCTCACCCTCGGTGACCGCGATGAGGTAGTGGAAGGTGGCACGGCCCGGACGGGGCGGGTTCCACGGCCAGTCCTCGTGCTCGGCGAAGAGGTCCTCGACGGTGCTCACCTCGAGGCCGTAGGGAGTACCGACCGGGGGCTGGAATCCGTACAGCGGAATCGTGGGCGGTCCGGCCTGGCCGTGGGGTTCGAAGTGTCGCTTGTCGACCATCATGTGTCCGCAGCCTACTGCCCTCTTTGTCTGCTTCGGCGGAAGAATGGGAGGCGCCCCCCCCGTCATCACCTGAGAAGGCTCGCTACCCATGAACGGATCGACCCTGCACAAGGTCGCCGCCGACTACGCCGAGGAACTCCCCGGAGCCCAACTTGAGCACCCCTTCGGCCCCGACTGGAGGTTTACAAGGTGCGCGGCAAGGTGTTCATGCTGATGACCGAAGTTCCGGGGCGGCCCGTCGTGATCCTCAAGGCGGACCCCGGTGAGTCCCATGCCCTGCGGGAGTGGTACAGCCACATCACCCCCGGTTACCACATGAACAAGAAGTACTGGATCACTGTGGAGGGCGGAGAGGGTGTCGATGAGGTGCTCGTCAGGGAGGTCGTGGCCGACTCCTACCGGCTCGGCGTCGCCCACCTGCCCAGGGCCGAGCGGCCTGTCGACCCGCACACCTACGGCACCCGCACGCGGGTGTCCCGGTGAGCGCGGCCGGTGAACGTCTCCAGGACACCGCCCGCCGGGTGGCCCTGGCCCTCCCCGACGTCAGTCACGGCTACCCCTTCACTCCGGCACTCGACGTGTACAAGGTTGCGGGCAAGGTGTTCCTGATCGTGACCGACGACCCGGCCGAACAGATCATCACGGTCAAGTGCGAGCCCGAACTCGCCCGCACGAAAGCGCGCCACCATGCCTCGATCACACCGGGCCGCTACCTCGACAAGCGCCACTGGATCTCACTGGGGCCCGGCCCCGGGATCACGAAGCGGCTGATCACCGAAGCGGTCGAGGACTCCTACGACCTGGTCGTCGATCGGCTGCCGCTGGCCCGGTAGGCCTCGGCGCGGCCACCGGCGCCTGCTCCGCAAGCTCCGGTGGGGCACGAACCGTCAGTGGATGGCGATGCAGTCGGGGTTGGGGACGGGCGCGGACGCGCCCGTGTCGGTGAGGTGTCCCGAACCCGGGTGCACACGGAAGAGGTTGACTGTGCCGCTCGCCTTGTTCGCGACGAACAGCCAACGCCCGCCGGGGTGCAGCGTGAAGCTCCACGGCGTGACGCCGCCGCAGGGCAGGCGCTGTACCTCGGTGAGCAGGCCGGTCCTGGGGTCGGCCGAGAAGGCGACCAGCGCGTTGTCGCCGCGGTTGGAGACGTAGACGTGGCGTCCGTCGCGGCTGATGGCCAGTTCGGCTGCGCTGGTGGTGCTGGTGTGTCCCGGCGCGTTCGTGGTCAGGCGTTGGCGGGGTGTCAGAGCTCCCGTTCCGGGGTCCCAGGACAGGGACTCGATGTCCGCGGTCAGTTCGTTGAGGACGTAGGCCGTGCGGCCCCGGGGGTGGAAGGCCAGCCGTCGCGGCCCCGAACCCGGCTGCGTGGCATAGGAGTTGGTGACCGCGGACATGTGGCGCGTGTGCGGGTCGTACGCGCGGACGAAGACGCGGTCGGCGCCGAAGTCCGACACCAAGGCGTACCGGTGGCTCGGGTCGATGACGACGTGGTGCACATGCGGGCCCGCCTGGCGGGGGTTGGGGCCGGAGCCCGTGTCCTGGACGCGGGAGGCCACGGGGCCGAGCCGGCCGGCCCCGTCGATCGGCAGAGTCACGGCGGAGCCCGTCGCGAAGTCGGCGACCAGCAGAGTTGCCGCGTCGGGCGTTGGAGCGAGGTAGGAGAGGCCGCCGCTGCCGGTCGGCACGGTCTCGGTCGAGGTCTCGGCGAGCTGATCCAGCGCTCCGGTGGTGGTGTCGATGCGGAAGGTCCGGATGACACCACCCTGTTCGCTGCCCGCGACGTACAGGACGGGGCGGTGTGGGTGTGTGGCCACCCAGTTGGAAGTGACCGCTGCGACCTTGCCGAGGGGTGTCATCGCGCCGCGCTCGGGGTCGAAGCGGATCGCGTGCACCTCCGGCTGCCCCCAGGTGCCGACGTAGAGCAGGTCGGTGGGCGTTCGGCGGGCGGTCGCGTGTGCGGCCGTGGACGGCAGGAGTGCCGCGCTCGCCGCCGACGCCGTGAGCGCGGTCAGGACGGATCTGCGAGCGGGGCGCCGGGGTGTGGTGCCGGCGTCCCGTGGGATGTGCGGGTGTCTGCTCATCGGGGAGGTCCCGTCGAAGGTGGGTGTGATCGGTTCACTTCTTGGGCTGCGGCCTGTTGCGGCGGGGCGCGAGGCCGAGACACTTGAGGGCGTACGTGTCGAGCGCGCTGAGGACGCCGTTGAGGGCGAGGGTCAGCGCCACGAGGACGATCAGGCCCGCGAACTCGTTGGGAGCGTCGAGGTTCTGCGCGGCGGTGAACAGTTCGTGGCCGACGCCCTCGGAGGAGGCGATGAACTCACCGCCGATGACACCCAGGATGGCCAGCGGCCCGCCCGTCTTGAGCGCGGCGAAGAACGGCGCGGCGAGCGTCGGGATCGTGACATAGCCCAGGACGTGGTGCCTGCGCCCGCCCATCACCTGGACGACCTCGACGAGTTCACGCTCCCGCTGCCGAAGGCCCAGATAGATGTTGTAGAAGACGACGAAGGCGACGCCGGTCATGGCGATGGTGATCTTCGACCAGGATCCGATGCCGAAGAACAGCAGGAACAGCGGCGCGAGCGCGATCTTCGGGATGCCGTTGAGGGCCGCGACCAGGGGTTCAAGGACCCGTCCCAGGAGCGGGAAGGAGCCGAGGACGAGCCCCATCACCGTGCCCGCGGCGACACCGAGGCCGAAGCCCGCGAGGACCTCGATGGCGGTGACCCTGATGTTGGTCCAGCCGGATGCCGAGCCGAGCATCTTGGTGAGAGCCTCGAACACGTCGGTGGGCTTGCTGACCGCGTACTCGGGCAGAACGGTGCCGCTCATCCACTGCCACAGGACGAGGGCGACCACGATCACGAGGATGCGCAGCCCGATGACGGCGGGTGTGCCTCGCCAGCGGTCGGACGTCTTCGGGGCGCGTGGTGCCGCCGTGTCGGCAGCGGGTACGGCCTTGTCGGTGACGGTTGCCATGGTCTGCTCCCTTCCGGGTGATTGAGGCCGTGTCACGGCAGGTACTTGTTGGTCCAGTCACTGGATGACACCGACGCGTCCGCGACCGCGCCGATGCCGTCCTTCACGAAGGCGACGGTCTTCTTCCAGCCGGCGGCGTCCATCTTGGCGCTCGCCGGCCAGTCCACCTGCTCGACGGAGGCGCTCAGCACGTCGTCGGGCACGCCGGGCAGTGTCTTGCGCGCCGCCGCCAGTACCTTCTTGTCGCTGGACTTGTGCGAGTCGAGGTAGGCGGTCGCCTGGTGGACGGCGGTCGCGAAGCCCTTCACGGTGGAGGGGTCGCTCTTCGCGAAGCTCTTCTGCGCCACGACGGCCTGGCCGTACCCGGCATCGTCGAAGGCCCACTGGGGAACCTTCTCCGGGTCGGCGACGACGACACCGTCCCCGTCGTGCTGGACCTGGAGCGGGATGGGTTCGGACGTGATGAACCAGTCGACCTCGCCCTTGGTGAGTGCCGCCTTGTCCGCGGCCGGGTTCGGCAGCGACACCCACTTCATCTGGCTCGTCTTCACACCGTTGGCCTTGAGGAACAGCCCCGCCTCGGCCTTGGTGTTGGCGGAGCTGGCGCCGGCGGTGGAGCCGGCCAGCGCCTTGGCGACCTGCTTCCCCGGAGTGTTCGAGGTCAGGTGGTGCTTCTTCGCGAAGTCGGAACTGACCACGATGCCCAGGGGGTTGCCGCCGCCGTTCGTCGCGACCGACACCTCCGGAAGACCCTTGGAGAGCGCGGCCAGGAAGCTGGTCGGGCTGGCGTTGAGGAACTGCACCGAACCCGACTGGAGCCCTGAAGTGCCCGTCGAGGCGTTCAGGGTCACGTACTTGATTTTGATGTGTTGCTTGGCGAAGTAGCCGTTCTCCTCGGCCACGCGGATGGACAGATCGAAGATGTTGCCGCTCACACCCACCGAGACGGTCTTCATGCCGTCCGAGTCGACCGACGCCGCGCCCTGACCTCCGCAGCCGGTCAGCAGAGCGGCGCCGAGTATCGCGGTGGAGGTAAGAGCCAGCGTGCGCGAGCTTGTGCGGTAACGCATGGGAACTCCCTTGTTCACCAAGCTTGTTGGGTTTCGAAGAAACGGAGCCAGAAGCGGGTGTGCTCCGGGTCCGCGACGTTGATGGGTCGAAAGTGCTCGCCGATCTCCATGACGGAGCCGACGTCCTTCGAGAAGGGCTGCCAGCGGGGGAGACCCGCGCCGTTGGGGTCTCCGGTGGCGACGAAGTTCGTCCAGTAGCCGGAGACGGTCCGGGCGATCTCGTGATCCTCCTCGGTCCACGAGCCGGTGCCGCCCGCGGGGTTGCCGAAGACGTAGTCGATCTCGGAACCGTGGCAGGCCCCGCGCGGTCCGGAACCCTCCGCCTTCGAGCGGTGGGTCCAGAAGTAGGTGTGCAGGGACCGTGCGCTGTGCCGGGCCCAGTCGACACCCCAGAGGTACGTCGAGAGGCGGGAGTTGTCGCGGGCCGCCCGGCTGCTGGCCTCGGCCGCCTCGTCGTCCGTCGTCGCCGGGTACAGGCGCAGGAACTCCTCAGCGAGCGCGCCGAACTTCCGCTGTGCGGCGGCCCGGTGCTGCTCCAGTGTCACCTGGACCGGAGGGGACCCGGGCCGGGTGGTGCGACGGCCGGTGCGCAGCGCGTCGACCAGGTTCCGAGGGACCGCCCCTGCCTCGTCGAGGTTGTTCCCGGCGAGGTAGTCGATGTCGTTCTGCAGGCCCTGGGCGTACGTCTCGTGGTATCCGGCGGGGATCGCCCAGCCGTCCACGACGGGACGCAGCATCGGCGGTCCCGCGGCGCCGCCGGTCTCGACGCTGGTGTCGATCGGGTCGTGCCCGTCGATCAGCTTGTGCCAGTCCAGTGCTCGCAGCTCCCGGACAGTGCGGGCGCCGTGCACCCGCAGGTACTGGCTGCCCGCGCTCTCCGCGTCGGCCCGCAGGCGGTAGGACGTCGACAGGTAGCGGAGCTCGGGGTCGCGGCAGTACCGGGCGTGGCTCTGCGCGATGGCCCGGTGGAACAGGCCCTTGGCGAGCGGGGACATGGCGAGGAAGTTGACCAGGCCGGCCCCCGCGGACTGGCCCGCGATGGTGACCCGGTCGGGGTCACCGCCGAAGCCCGCGATGTTGTCGCGCACCCAGCGCAGCGCGGCCACACAGTCGAGGAGCCCGTAGTTGCCCGACGAGCCGTGCTCCGACTCGGCCCCGAGCTCGGGTGCGGCGAGGAAACCGAAGGCGCCCAGGCGGTAGTTGAACGTGACGACGAGCACGCCCTGGCCGGCCAGGTTCTCGCCGTCGTAGCGCGGCTGCGCGCCCGTGCCCTCGCGGAAGCCGCCACCGTAGATCCAGACCAGGACCGGCCGTCGTTCCTCGCGCGAGGGCGCGCCCGTCCAGATGTTCAGGCTCAGGCAGTCCTCGCTCATCGGCACGTCGACACCGGTCGCCGCCGCCTCGTTCGGTGCCTGCGGGCACATGGGTCCGAACCGGTCGGCCCGCCGCACCCCCTCCCAGCGCCGCGGGGGCCGCGGCGGCCGCCAGCGCAGATCGCCGACGGGCGGCGCCGCGTAGGGGATGCCGCGGAAGACGGTGACGGAGCGATCCCGGCACGGGATGCCCTCGACGGGGCCCGCCTCGGTGTCCGCGATGGCACGGGTCATTGGGTCCTTTCCGCCCCGGCCGCTCGTCAACCGACGTGCGCGGCAGGGGACGTGTCGAGCAGCAGCGCCCTGCGGGCGGAGCCGACGTGATGGCGCATCGCGGCGGACGCCGCGGCGGGGTTGCGGGTGACGACGGCCAGGTAGATGGCCCGGTGCTCCTCGAGGGAGCCGGAGCGCGGGTGCCGCGCCGACAGATTGCGGTACTGGCGCATCACCAGCGGGTACAGCAGCGTGTCGTAGGCGCGCGCCAACGTGCCCTGGTGCGAGGCCAGTTTCAGCTGCTGGTGGAAGCGGCGGTTGCAGCGCGAGTAGGCGTCCTGGTCGCCGCGGGACTGCCGCTCCTCCATGTCCTGGAGCGTGCGCCCCAGTTCCTCCACCTCTTCGGCGGTGGCCTGCTCCGCGGCCTTGCCGGCCAGCGCGGACTCCAGGATCTCGCGGGCCTCCAGAATGTCCGCCGCCTCCTCGACGGAGAAACTCCTGGTGCGCACCCCGCGGTTGACCTCCCCGGTCACATAGCCCTCGTGCGTCAGGCGGGCCAGGGCGGTGCGCATGGTGCTCCGGGACACGTCGAACATTCGCGTGAGGTCCGCCTCGGTCAGCCGTGTGTCCGGCGGGATGCTCCCCGACAGCAGCAGGGAGCGCAGCCCGTCGTAGGCGTGGCTGTAGCGGGTGGCGACTGAAGGCGTGGCAGGCATGACGGGTCAGCTCCCGGAGCTGCCGAGGGAGGCGTACAGGCGCCGGGCGGTGCCCGCGAAGATCTCCTGCCGGTCCTGCTCCGGCAGCCCCGCGAGGACCTGCTGGGCGAGGGTGAGGAGCTCGGGCAGCGACTGTTCGGCGGCCGGGCAGTTCGACCCCCAGGCGATCCGCCCCGCCCCGAACGCCCCGACGACCGGGCCGAGGAAGTCGGCCGCCTGCTCCCCGGCGTCCTGAAGCCGCTCCAGGTTGCGGTGGGTCAGCTTGAGGTGCAGGCCCGGGTGCACGGCCAGTTCCGCCACCTCGGCGCCCGCCTTGGCCGGGGACGCGGCGATGTCGGGGTAGCCGATGTGGTCGAGGAGGACCGTGACACCGGGGAAGCGGCCCAGAAGTTCCTTCAGCTGCTCGGTTGCGGGGCCGAGCCGCATCTGGAGACACACCGGCAGCTTCAGCTCGGCGGCCTGCTCCCAGAAGGGGTACGCCTCCGGGGCGGCGAACCACTCGCCCTGCGTCGGCACCGTGCTGCCGCTGGTGAAAAGCCGCACCCCGGACAGGCCGCCCTCGCCGACCGCGGCCTTGAGCGAGTCGGCGGCGTCGGGGCGCAGCGGGTCGACGGTGCCGACGGCGACGAAGCGCTCCGGCCACCGGCGGGTGCTGTCGAGGACGTACGAGTTGTCGTAGCCGTAGTTGGTGGTGGCCTGAACGAGGACGGCCTGGTCGATGCCGGTCGCGTCCATCCGGTCGACCATGCCCTCGGCGGTCACTGGTCGGGTGGCGGCCCACGTCGACTGCTTGCCCCCGAGCGGTGCTTGGGGGTAGGCGGTCGGGTCCTCGGAGATGATGTGGCAGTGTGCGTCGACGACGTCCATGCGGGGTGCTCTCTCTGTCTGTATGGGCAGGCTCGTGGAGGGAAGGGCTCAGGCGGCCGGGTACTCGCCCGCCGCGAACAGCGAGCCCGCGTCGGTGGGGAAGTCCGCGTCGAGCAGCCCCTGGTCCTTCGCGAACCGCGCCATGGCGTTCAGGCTGCGCTCGTTGGCTGTGACGCCGTACGGGACGGGGTCGGCGCCGATCGCGCGGCCCTGGCGGGCCAGGCGCGGTACCGCCGCCCACTCGGGCTGCGCGGCGAGGTGGCGGCGCTTGCTCTCCGCGAACGCCGCGTACAGCTTGGTGGGCAGGTCGGGGTCGCGCTCCACGAGTTCGGAGCGCACCGAGATCAGCGAGTGCAGCGGGTAGATCCCGGTGCGCAGGTAGTGGTCCACCGCGATCGCGCCGGCCTCGGGGAAGAGCGGGTACGGTCCTTCGTCGCTGGTGGGCTCCGGGTCGGCCGCCGCCGTCCACCCGGCCCTCGGAGAACCGGCCCGGCCGGTCCCGGCGTTGCCGGTCAGCGCCGCGTCGATCTCCCCGGCGCGCAGCAGCTCGCCCAGCGAACGGCCGTCGGTGACCCGCTCGACATTGGCCGGGACACGGCCCTCGATGTGGTCGTCGTCGTCCACCACCCACGTGATCGTGTCGATGTCGACCCCGTACTCCTCACGCAGCACACCACGCACCCACACACCGGTGCTCACCGAGTAGGCGCGCACGCCGATGCGGCGTCCTTCCAGGTCCTTCGGCACGCGGATACCGGAGTTGGCCGCGCACTGGACGTCACCGTGGTGGAAGCGCCGGTTGAGGAAGACCGGCACCGCGGTCAGCGGGATGCCCTCCTGGCGTGCCATCAGGTAGGAGACCGGGGCGAGTTCGCACACGTCGAACTCCAGGTCCCGGATCATCCGCCGGTACGCGCCGATGACCGGCTTGACCTCCACCGGGTCGACCCGGTACCCGTCGATTTCGACGTCGCCGTCCAGCAGTGCCTGCCCGTGCGGGTAGTCACCGAAGACCGTCGTGATCTTTTCCATTGCTGTCCATCTCCAAGTTCATGAGTACGTAGGGCAGTTCGCGGGGGTGTCAGCCGCCCAGGCGCTCCGGTGACACACCAAGCGCCGTGCAGGTGCGCTCGACGAGCTCGTCGTAGTCGACCGCCCGCTCGATCACGCCCTGCTCCAGCGCGTACGCCGCGGCCTTGGTGAACGCGCCGCGCAGCGCCTCGAAGCCCACGGGGTGCAGGGGCACGGGGCCCGGCTTCTCCGCGTCGGTGAGGACCGAGCGCATCGCGTCGTACGCGGCGAGGATCGCGGCGGAGTGCTCCGCCGCGGCCGACGCGGACACACCGACGACGTGGTTGACCGGGATGAACCCCCGGTCCCGCGACCACTGTTCGGCGACCTCGTGCGCGCCGTCGATCGCGGTGCGGATGCGGTCGTCGGCGGGGAGGCCGTTGCCCATGATCCCGAAGTCGAGGCGGCCCTCCAGGAAGTCCGCCTGCAGCTTGGCCCCCTCCGGCGCCTGCCGCACCCAGGACGGGTCGTCGGCGCCGTCGACATGGCTGCCCTCGTACGTCGTCCAGTGCGCCTTGCCCAGGTCGACGCCGTACTGCTCGCTGAGGAAACCGCGCATCCACACACCGGTGGTCTGGCTCCAGGAGCGGACGCCCACGCTGTGCCCCTCCACGTCGGCGGCGGACAGCTTGCCGAGGGTCACAAGCGTCTGGTGCTGGTGGCGCCCCAGAGTGGTGACCGGCAGCAGCAGCACCGGCTTCCCGTGGGCGACGGCCTGCAGCACCGTCGCGATCGCGATCTCGCACAGGTCGGCGGCCGACTCGTTCACGAAGCCACGGGAGGCCTTGTGCACGGGACTGATGTCGAGCCGCTCCGGCTCCGTGCCTGATTCACGGACCGCCGAGATCGCGGCCGCCGCGAGGTCGTCACGGCCGAGCACCAACTTCATGTCTTACTCCTTCTGGGCAGGATCAGAGCGGCGGTTCAGGCCGCCTGATCCGGGTTCGCGGTCCGCGGTGTGTGGTGACGTTCGTGGTGGCGGCGCAGCAGATCGGCGCCGTAGTCACCTGCGTTGGGGGTGCGGACGATGGTGTGGATGTGTCGGCGCGACGGATAGTCGTTGCCGAAGAGCACGCCCGGCATGTGCTCGAACTCGACGAGGATCACGGGGCTGTGCAGGCGGTAGTAGAAGGTGCCGTCGGGGTTCCCGGCCCACGCGAAGTGGGTGTCGCCCTCGTGCGCCAGGACCTCCTCCATGCGCACCCGCGCGTGGTGGTCGCCGGCCCGGTTCACGTACAGGCCGAGGAGGCGCAGCGCGGTGTCCCGCTGGCCGGTGGACATCCGACTCAGCGGCAGCCCGGCGTAGTTGAGCTCGAAGTTGTCGCGGAAGGCCCCGACGAACAGCTCTGCCGGCAGGGTGTCCGCGATGACGGCGTGCTCGCGCTGCCGGGGGTCGAGGTCGGTGAACAGCTCCTGGCCGAGGGCCTCCTCGCCACGGAAGGCGACCGTTCCGGCGTACTTCCCGGAACCGGCGGCCACGGGTTCGGCGCCGAGGAAGGAAGGGGTGAGGACCATCTGGTCGCCGACGAAGACGCAGTTGACGTTGACGTGGTGACCGTCGAGCTGCCAGCCCCACGGGCCGCCGTTCTCGGGCTCCCCGTAGACGGAGAACCAGTACAGCCACTCGTTGAGCCCGTGCGTGTTGTCGCTCATCTCGCCGATGGTCAGATTGAGACGCATCAGGTCGACCATCTGCCCGTAGCCGTCCGCGCTGAGGCTCTCCCGGATGACGGACATGGCCGACTGGCGCCGGGCGTCGTCGAGTTCCTCCAGGCAGACGCCGTGGCGCAGGAAGTAGCGTGCGCCGTTGTTCCAGTGCCGCCAGCTCACGTCGTCCATGGGGAAGCGGCCCTCGGCGCGCTGCTTCTGGGTCAGACCCGCCAGGTAGTCCTCGGCGGCCCGGTACACCTTGCGGACGTCGGCGCCCGTGCTCCGCAGCGGGAAGAGTCCCGGCCGGATGCCGGCCGACGTACCCACGCCGCGGAACGGCTCGTTCGCGGCCTTCACCCGCCAGGCGACCTTTTCGAGCAGATCAGGTGTCCAGACGTCGGGCTCGCGGGTGGGCGCGTTGCCCCGCTTGCGCAGTGCCACCATCGCCGCTCCTCCTTTCGATGCTTGTCGACGGGTGCGCCGCCCGGCGGCACACCCGTGTCGATCGCCTCCTCACTGGCTGAGGAAGGCCGCCTTCTCCTCGATGGCCGCCACGTCCACCGGCTCGCCGATGAGGCCCTGCTCCAGGGCGTACTGGCCGGCGATCTCCAGGCAGGCGGCGAGCGAATCGCTCCAGCCGGCCCGCACCGCGCGCCCGGCGGGTGAGTCGTCTCGTTCTCCCGCGGTAGACGTGATCGCCTCCTCCAGTGCCCGGTACACGGCCCGTACGTCCTCCTGCCGGGCGCGCAGGACGTCGTCGCGCACCACCAGGAGGTGGTTGGCCGGGATCGTCCCGTGACGTTCGATCCAGGCCTGTCCTGCGGCCTCCGCGTCCTTGACCAAGGTGACAAGTCCCTTGCCCTGCCCGCCGATTGCCTTCGGGCCGAGCACTGCCGCCGATACGTCTCCGGCGTGCAGCAGGTCCGCGACCCGCTTCTGGTCGGAGCGTTCTACGTACGACGGATTGGTGTACTGGGAGACATGGACGTCCTCGGTGGTCACCCACGTGACGTCGGAGGACTTGACGCCGTACTCCTCCTGCAGCCAGCCGCGCACCCACAGCCCGGTGGTCTGGCCGTACGAGCGCACGCCCACCCGCCGGCCCACGAGGTCGCGCGGGCCGAGGTCGGCGCCGTCGGGCAGCCGGGTGAGGGAGCGGTGGTGGGTGCTGCCCACCAGCACCACGGGCAGCAGGGTCACCGGGACACCCGCGTCGCGGGCCTGGAGGTAGGTGGCCATCGGCATCTCGCAGATGTCGTAGGCCAGTTCACGGACCATCCGGGCGAAGGCCGGCGGCAGTGGGCTGAACTCGGGGTAGTGGCACTCCACTCCGTCGACGGGGACGGTGCCGTCCTTCAGTGGACGGGTGTGGGAGTGATTGCCGAGCACCACGCTCAGAGGTGTCTCGGGGGAAGGTGTCTCGCGCATGCCGCTCACACGTCCTCTCCGTACTGGATGCGGCGGTACGGGGTGCTCAGCACCTCGCGGGTGATCCGGACGTCGATCACGGTGGGCCGGGGTTCACGCACGTACTCGGCCAGCGCGTCGCGCAGCTCCTGCGCCGTGCGGACCGTGGCCCCGCCGCCGCCCAACGACGCGGCGACCGAGCCGAGTTCGGGCGTGGAGATGGTCGCGAGGTCCGGGTCGAGCCCCTTGGCCTTCGCCTTGTGGTACTCGGCGCCGAGGCCCTGGTCGTTCATCACGACGACGAGCAGCGGGATGTCGTAGCGGCACGCCGTCTCGAACTCGGACAGGTGCATGATGAAGCTGGCGTCGCCCTCGACCACGAACCCCGGCTTGTTGCCCTTGGCGACCATCTGCCCGAGGGCGATCAGCGGGGCCTGGCCGATGGCTCCGAACATGCCGTAGTTGGAGAGCACATCACGGGAGCGCTGGAAGAGCATGGTGCCGAAGTCGGTCTGGTGCCCGCTGCCGAGCACCAGGCCCATCTCGCCCGGCAGATCGTGGTCCAGGATCCAGATCGCCTCGCGCGGGTCGAGCCGGCCGGGCTCGTTCACGTACTCCGGCTGCTGGACACGGGCGGTCAGGTGCTCGCGCACCTGGTCGGTGTGGTAGCCCTCGTGCCGGACGGAACGCTCCTGGAGCACCCGGGTCAGGTCGCTGAGTGCGGTGACCGCGTCGGCCTGCAGATAGCAGTCCGCCCTCTTGCCGTTGCCCATGACCAGGTGGGGAGCGGTGTCGATCTGGATGTACTTGGCCTCGGGGTAGAGGTAGCCGCTCTCGATCGTGTAGTGGTTCAGGCTGGCGCCCACCGCGATCACGCAGTCGGCGTCCTGGAGCAGCTCCATCGACACCTTGTCGCCGAACAGGCCCGACAGGCCGACGTGGAAGTCGGTGCGGTCGCACAGCCAGTTCTTCGCCTGCAAGGTGGTGGCCAGCAGGGCGCCGGTCTGCTCCTGGAGGGCGAGCACCTCCTCGCCGGAGTCCGCACCCCGCGCACCCCGCCCGGCGATGATCACGACGCGCTTGGAGTCCTGGATCAGGTCACAGGCGGCCTCAAGACGGCTCGGCTCGGGCAGCAGCCTGGACTTCTCGATCAGGGCGGTCGACGGGACGTAGTCCTCGTCGTAGTCGTCGAGTTCGGCCACCTGGACGTCGAACGGGGCGCTGATCATGACCGGCTTGGACTCGGTCCTGGCCAGGTAGAAGGCCTGCCGCACCGCCTCCTGGGCGTTCTCCGGGCGGGCGATGTGGATGAACTCGCACTCGATGGCGGCGGCGAAGCGCCGCTGGTCGAGGTACTGGGTGGCGCCCTCGTCGCCCAGCGGGGTCTCACCGCAGAAGGCCACCAGGGGGGTGCCCGCCCGGCTCGCGCAGAGCATCGAGGTGGCCAGCTGCGAGACACCGGGGCCGCTGGTCGTGGTGACCACGCCCGGCCGGCCCGCGCCGCGGGCCCAGCCGTCGGCCATGCCGAGGCCGGATCCCTCGTGCCGTACCTCGTAGAGCTTGACACCGCGGTCGGCGAGCGCGGCCATCCAGTGCATGTTGGCGTCACCCATCATGCCGAAGACATCGCTGGTGCCCTCCCGGACGAACGCCTCGGCGAGAGCTTCGTAGACCTTCACTTCTGGAACTCCTTCACGTTCGCCGCAGCGGTCGCCCGCGACTTCAGGACGCCTTCGAGCCGGGAGAAGACGTGCAGCGCGTTCCCCCCGTAGACCGCCCGCCGGTCGGCATCGCTCATGTCGATGGAGTCGAGGGTGTACTTCGTGTCGTCGAACCGCCGCCCCGTCTCCGGGTCCACGCTGCGGACGGCGCCGATCATCTCCGAGGCGAACAGGACGTTCTGAGCGGGGATGATGTCGAGCAGCAGCTCCATGCCGCGCTTGTGGTACACGCAGGTGTCGAAGGAGACATTGCCGAGGATCGACTCCTCAAGCGGCGGCCGGCCGCGGTCCTGCATCATGCCCCGGTAGCGGCCCCAGTGGTACGGGACGGCGCCGCCGCCGTGCGGCAGGATCAGCTTCAGCTTCGGGAAGTCCTTGAACAGGTCCGACTCGCACAGCTGCATGAACGCCGCGGTGTCACCGGCGAGATAGTGGGCACATGTGCCTTGCATCGCGGGGTTCCTGGACATCGCGACGTGCACCATCGCGGGCACGTCGAGCTCGACCATCTTCTCGTAGAGCGGGTAGTAGACGCGGTCCGTCAGCGGCGGCGCCTGGTAGTAGCCGTCCGACGGGTCCGGGTTGAGCAGGCAGCCGACGAAGCCCAACGTCTCGACGCAGCGCTCCAGTTCGGCCGCGGAGTTGCGTACGGAGGCGGCCAGTGCGTCGCCCGGGGACTGCGGGAGCTGGCACACCCCGACGAACCGCTCGGGGAAGAGACCGCACACCCGGGCGATCAGGTCGTTGCTGACGTGCGCCCAGTCGAGGCTGGTCCGCTCGTCGCCGTAGTGGTGGGCCATCTTGCCCGCGCCCGGCGAGAAGATCGTCACGTCGGTGCCGCGCTCCATCTGGAGCTTCAGCTGCCCGTTCTCGATGGCTTCGCGTATCTCGCCGTCGGTGATGTGCAGCGCCTCGGGCGAGACCCGGGCGCCGGACTCCTCGAACGCCTTGATCTGCTTCTCGCGCCACTTGCCGAGCGCGGGTGGCGCCGTGGTGAAGTGGCCATGGCTGTCGATGATCATGTGTTGCTCCGAAACTCGCGTGCGGTGGTCGGCAGAGGGTGTGAGGACACCTCACTCCCGGCCGGTCAGCTCCCGGGCCTTGTGCAGGCCGGGGTAGGTGCGCACCGGTGAAGACATCAGGAAGCGGTAGCCGTCGTCGAGGACCTGCTTGACGTTGTCGGCGGTGACATGCGGATGACCCACGGCGACTCCGCGCTCGGCGCAGATGTCGAGGATCCGCTGCTTGCACTCCAGAACGCGGGGGTGCTCGTACTGGCGGGGGAAGCCCAGCTCCTGGCTCATGTCGCCCTCGCCGATGAGGATCAGGCCGATCCCCGGCACCTGGTCGAGGATGCCCGGCAGGTTCTTGATGCCCTGCTGGTCCTCGATCATGAGGCCGACGAGGATCTCGCCGTCCGGGGCGAGCGGCCACACATCGGCCCGCGCGTAGTACTCGGTGTTCGGGATGCCCCAGTAGCGGGTCGCCGCGTGCGGGCCGTCACCGCGCAGGCCGGCCGGCTCGTACAGCGGGGCGTCGGGCAGCCGCGGGTAGCGGCAGGCGGCGACGGCGTTCCGGGCCTCCTCCACCGTGGAGATGTGCGGCCAGATGATGCCGAACGCCCCCAGGTCCAGGGCCTGTTTGGCGTGCCACTGCGCCTTCTCCGCGCCGTTGGCGGGGATGCGCACGATCGGGGTGACATCCGGTGCGAGGCTGTCCGCCTCGAATACCCGGCGCCTGCTCAGCAGGTACTGGAAGCTGTCCTTGAGGGCGTTGATGTCCCAGGGCTTGTGCTCCATCTCGAACACCACGGCGTCGTAGTCCGAGTTGCTCAGCTCGATCGCGGATGTCGGATCGGCCGCGGAGAAGGTCGCGAAGACATGCTGCCCGGCGTCCAGCGCGCCGATCACCTTGTTGAGCCTGGACGTTGTCATCGCCGACCTCCCTGGCGGAGTGCTTCCTCGGATGTGTTCTCGGCGCGCGGCGCCGTCTGCGGCGGCTGCCCTTGGCGCCTGGCGCGTCGACCGGCCCACCAGGCCCGCAGGCGGGCGAAGAGGCCGGTCGGCCTCGGCGCGGGGGCCGGTGCGTCGGCGGACACCAATGTGGGTGTCTCGACGGGCGCGGCACACACCTGGACGAACCGCTCGGTGAACTCCTTCGTCATCCGGGAGACCACGGCCCCGGCGCCCGACTCGATCAACTTGGCGAGCTTGCCGTTGAGTTTGATCTGGCCGTCGCAGAACACCTTGGCGCTGTCGGGGGTGTCCGCCTCGACGACGCGGAAGGTGGCCTCGGCGCTGAAGCGGGTGGCGCCCTGGCCGTCCGCGCCACGGGCCGTGAGGCGGCCCTCATGTGTGGACTCGTCGAGGTCCAGGGAGATGCGGGCGGCGAACTTGACCCGGATGCCACCGAATCTGATGGCCAGGGTTCCGTCGAAGGACCCGTCGTCGTGCGACGCTCCGAGCTCCGCGCCACCGATGCAGGACACGACGGCCGAGGGGTCGGAGATGACCTCCCAGACACGTTCGGGCGGACTCGGTACGGCGATCTCTTCCGTGATCGATATCAAAGCAGTGAACCTCACTCGGCGGCAGGCGTTGCGGTCATGGGGGAGCCGGGGCAGGACGGCATGACGGCACAACTGCCGTGATGGTTGGGCGATGTGGGGCGTGTACGGGTCGCGTGGCGGTGCTACGCGGCGGCCTCCTGCTCGGCGGCGAACAGGCCCCAGAGGTGGTTGTAGAGCTCCGAGAACTCGGGTGACTCGACGAGCGAGCCGATCTGGCGCGGCCGTTCGAAGGGGACCTGGATGACACGCCGGATCGTGCCGGGGCCCTGTGACATCACGACGACCTCGTCGGCCAGGTAGAGAGCCTCGTTGAGGTCGTGCGTGACGAAGATCAGGGTCCCGTTCTGCTCCTGCCAGATGTTGAGCAGTTCCTGCTGGAGCCTGAGCCGGGTGATCGCGTCGAGCGGCCCGAACGGCTCGTCCATCAGCACGATGGACGGGTCGTAGATCAGGGCCCGCGCGATCGCGCAGCGTTTCTGCATGCCGCCGGACAGTTCCCGCGGGAAGTGGTCCTCGAAGCCGGTCAGGCCGACGAGTTCGATCCAGTTGGCGATGCGCGCCTCGCGCTCCTCCTTGGGGACCTTGCGGAACTTGAGGGCCAGGCCGATGTTCGCCTTGACGCTCAGCCAGGGCAGCAGGTGGGACGCCTGTGTCACGTACGCGGCATCGGAGTTGACGGTGGTGACCGGCTCGCCTGCGTAGTGCACCTCCCCCTGCGTGGGGGAGAGCAGCCCGGCGGCCAGGTTGAGGATGGTGCTCTTCCCGCATCCGCTGGGACCGATCACGGCGACGACCTTGCCGCGATCGACCTTGAACGACACATCCTCGATCGCCGGCCGGTGAGTGCCGGGGAACTGCAGGGTGACGTTCTCGAGACGGAGTGCCTCTGTGTGGAGGTTGCGCTGGGTGGTCGACATGTCAGTCTCCTCGGCCTCCTTCCCGCGAAGGGCTGGATCGGGGGCCGTGCGCTCGCGGCTGGGGCGGCGGTCGTGGGTGGATCCAATCGGCAGTGGCGGTCTGCTTCACTTCGATTGTCCAACAACTTTCAACGGGAACGTAACACCGTCGTCATGGCGGCACAAGAAGTTCGCAGTAAATAAGGGTGATTCACAGGAATCTCCAGCTGGCTCGATGGCGGACTGTTAGACAAAGTGGATCGCGCGTGATGGTGTCTCGCAGGGAGGCCTACGGCCGGGTCAGGGGTGGGAGCGTGCGCGGCCGGCCGACGAGAGCGGCAGTACGGCCAGGCCGACCGCCGCCGCGGCGAGACCGCCGACGAGCAGGGCGCCCCGGGCGCCCCACGAGGCACCAATGGCACCGACGGCGGGACCGCCGATGACCGTGCCGCCCAGCCAGCCGATCGACCAGACCGACAGCACACGGCCGCGCATCTGCGGGGCGGCCGTCAGCTGCATCAGTGTCTTGGCGGAGGAGTTGAAGGTGATCGAGGCGGAGCCGACGAACACGAGCAGGACCAGTGTCACGGGCAGTGTCGGTGCCAGCGCCGCGGCGCAGATCACGACACCCCAGAGCACCGCCGACACCGCGAGCGACCGGGTGTCGAACCGGCGCCTGCGCATCGCCAACAGCCCGCCGGCCACTCCGCCCAGGCTCATGACGGCCATCGCCGTGCCGTACCCCGCAGGTCCCGCCCGGAACACCGATGTCGTCAGCAGCGGCAGGCTCACCGGGAACTCCCAGGTGAGGATGCCCGTCACGTACACCATGACCATCGGGTACAGCAGCTCGGGCGTGTGGCGGATGTGGGCGAGGCCCTCGCGGATCTGCCCCGTCGCACGGTCCTCGGGTTCGGCCGGGAACATCTCGGCCGAGCGCAGTCCGAGCAGGCTGAGGATGACGGCCAGGAACGACAGGGTGTCCAGGGCGAAACACGGGGTCGCCCCCAGTGTCGCGATCACCGATCCGGCGATGCCGGGGCCGGCGAGCTTGGCCGTGTTGATGAAGGTGGAGTTGATCGCGATGGCATTGGCCA
Source organism: Streptomyces sp. NPDC002790 (assembly GCF_040295505.1). Taxonomy (NCBI): domain Bacteria; kingdom Bacillati; phylum Actinomycetota; class Actinomycetes; order Kitasatosporales; family Streptomycetaceae; genus Streptomyces; species Streptomyces sp. NPDC002790. The sequence goes on from NZ_JBEOVM010000004.1 coordinate 174,670, forward strand.
GATGGTCCGCGTCGACGAGTTCGCCGAGCAGCTTCTGGCGTGCGGGGTTGTCGAAGACGTTCGTCAGGCCGAGCGCGAGCATGACCAGGATGAGCAGCGGCAGTGTGACGAGGTGGGTCCACGACAGCACGGTCAGCAGCGCGGCCAGGACACCGAAGCAGATCTGGGTGAGCAGAAGGAGCCGCCGGGTGTCGTGCCGGTCGGCCACGAGCCCGCCCCAGACACCGAGCAACAGGACCGGCAGATACCGGGCCCCGGTCACCAGGCCGAGCATGGTGCCACTGTGGGTGAGGTCGAGGGTCAGCCAGCCGATGGCGATGTTCTGCATCCAGTTGCCGACCACCGACGTGAACTGCCCCATCGAGAACAGGCGGTAGTTCCTGATCCGCAGCGAGGCGAAGGTGCCCGGTCGTCCGCCCGCCGGGGCCACCTCGGTCAACCGATGTCCGTGCCCAGTGCCTTCTCTCCCTTGGGGAAGAAGGCGGTCAGGCGGTTGTAGTCGTCGAGCGTCGACGTCGGGTACCACTTCAGGTTCGCCTGGCAGATCGCCGCGAGGACCGGGGTGTCGTCCGGGTGCGAGCAGTCGGTCTTCGCGGGGATACGGGAGTTGTACGTCTTGGCGAGGGCCTGCTGGGCCGGGGCGGAGGACAGGAACGAGGTCAACAGGGCTGCGGCGGCGGGGTGTTGGGCACCCTTGGGGACGTAGAGGTACGACTCGTTCGCGTTGGTGGGGGAGAGGGGGGCCACCTCGACGGGCGCGCCCTTCTTCTTCGCCTCCAGCACGAGGTTGATGAGGCTGGTGCCGATGCTCACCTCACCCGACTCGACCGGTGCCTCGGTCTGGGTGGTGTTCGGCGCGTAGTGGGGCTTCTGCGCGGCGAACTTCTTGGCCCACGCCAGCGCCATCTTCTGCCCCAGGCCCGGGTCCAGGTCCCAGGCGGTCAGGAACGACGCGCGGGACTCGGCCGAGATCTTGCCGCCGGACCAGCGGGGGTCGAGCAGGTCGTTCCACGTCCTCGGCACATCGGCCGGCTTGACCTTGTCCGTGTTGTAGGACCACACCTTCGGAACCGCCCAGATGTAGACGAGTCCCTTGTGCAGGAGGTTCTTCTTGTCGATGCCGTACCGGGTCCAGTCGATGTTGTCCGCCATGTCGGCGGACGGGCCCACGGTGAGTCCACCGGCGTTGCCCACGTCGACGGAGACCTTCCCGGCGGCCTGCTCCATCCTGAGCTGGCTGACCTGGTCGGGGGCCTTGGTGTTGGTGTACTTGACCTCGATGCCGGGGTACTTCTTCTCGAACAGGTCGATCGCGGGCTGCATCTGGGCCTGCGGCTTGGGGGCCGACCACTCGACCTCGCCCTCCTGCCCGGCCTGTTTCACCAGCGCGTTCATCGACTTCGGGAGATCCGCGCTCTTGGCCGACGTCCCGCAGCCGGTCATGCCCGCCGCGGTGACCAGAACGGTGACCGCGGCGAAGGCGCAACGCCGTGGGGGCCCGCCCTTCCTTGCCTGTTTCATCGCCATTTCGTCCTCAAGACATGCCGGCCGTCGCGCGGCGGGCAGGGGTTATCGGGTGACTGCGGATGCGTTGTAGACACGGGAGGCATTGCCGCCGAGGACGTTCGCGAGGTCGTCCGGTGCCATCCATGACAGGTGGCTCTCGATCCGGTCACGCAGGTCACGCAAGGTGCCGTCGGACGCCGGGAAGTTCGACCCCCACATCAGACGGTCGGCGCCGAAGATGCCGGCGAGACGGCGCAGGACTTCGGGGACGTCGACGTCCGGTTCGCCGGCGAGGCGGTTCAGCGCCGGGGGCGTGATCTTCAGGTGGACGCCAGGGAATCGGGCCAGCCGGCCGAGTTCGTCGAGCTTCGGGTAGGAGGGGCCGCCACTGGCGTTGGGGCGGCCCGCGTGGTCGAGCAGGATGGTCAGCGTCGGGTGCGCGTCGAGTACGTGGGCGAGCTTGTCGGCGTCCTTCGAGTGCATCTGGACGCACACGGGCACCCCGCGGCTCTCCACGTAGTCCCACACCGCGGTCATCCGCTCGTCCGAGATCCCGGAGCCCGGCGTGGGTACCTTCGTGGTGCCGTCGGAGACACGGATGCGGACACCGCTGAACCCGCGCTCCTCGATCCAGTGGTGGAGGTCGGGCACCGCCGAGTCGGACAGGAAGTCGACCGCGCACACGCCCACCAGCCGGTCCGGATGCCTGTCCAGGGCGTCGGCCGCGTAACGGTTGTCGAATCCGTAGACCGTCGACGCGTGGACGAGCGCCGCCCGCTCCACCCCGGCGTCGTCGAGGTGTCGGATCAGGCCGGACACATCAACGGGGCGGGCCTGCGACCACTCCGATCGCGTTCCGCCGAGCGGCGCCGTCGGGTAGGTGTCCGTGTCGGCCGACATGGCATGGGTGTGGGTGTCGAAATAGTGCATCGATGCTCCTCGGAGTCTTGCGGGTACGGAGATGTGTCCCGGACCGGCCGAACGTGCGGGCGGGTCAGGCCGGGCCCACGTGACGGTGGAAGTCGGCGAAGAGGTCCGCCGCGTCCAGGTCGGACTTGATGAGCCCCTGCTCGCGGGCGAAGCGGATGGCCGTCTGGAGGGTGGCCAGGAGGGTGTCGCTCATGCCGTGCTGCACCACGAGCTCGCGGGTGGAGCCGGTGGGCTCGACAGGGCGCGCGGCGTCGATACTCGCGCAGAGCCCCTGGTAGAGCGCGCGGACGACGCGGGGCTCGGACTCCAGGAGATCCTTGCGCACGACGGCGAGATGGTTGATCGGCACCCAGCCGTGGTGGTCGAGGAACCCCGCCTGCTGTTCCTTCCAGTCGGTGAGGAGAGGCACGAGGCCGTCCACGTGGTCGGCGGAGCGTGCTCCCATGACCACCGCGGCGACGTCTCCCTGGCGCAGCGCGTCCACCAGTCCGAGTGAGGTGCGCTCCACGTTGGGTGGCTCGTGTGCGCCGTCGACGTGTGGGCCCTCTCTGGTCACCCATGTCATGTCCTCGGCCCGCACACCGTAGGTGTCACTGAGGACGCCCCGCACCCACAGGGCCGTCGTCTGGCTGTAGGCGCGCACACCGACCCGCTGTCCACGCAGGTCCTCCGGCCGGAGCTGCCCCTCGCCTCCCCAACCGGAGATCGACCGGTGGTGGAAATTGCCGTGCAGCACCACGGGGATCGCGGCGATCGGCACACCGGCCTCGACCGCCTGGAGAAGGGTGGCGATGGCCATTTCGGAGACGTCGTACCGCTGCTCACGCACCATCGGTGCGAAGGCCCGATGGATCGGCTCGATCGCGGGGAAGTCGAGATCGCAGCCGGGGGTCTTCACGGTGCCGTCGAGGAGTGGCTCGGTGTGCGGGTAGCGGCGCAGCGCCACCGTGAGCCGGGTCATCGTGTGCCCCGGCAGCGGCCGCGTCGAGGTCCGAAGTCATGTGGGGCACGGGGGAGTTGGGCCCTCATATCAGTTCCTCTTGTCGAGCTTGTTTGTTGCACAATGCTGGGAAGTTAACAGCGGTTTCACCCCTCACACAAGGCTGATGGATGAGAATCGTCAAACAATCCGGGGGTGTCGCTGAGGCTGGGGCGCGGGATGGAGGTGCCCATCCGCCTGATCAGGCATTGTCTAACAATGGAAGGTGGTCGGGGCAGCTTGGGGTGGCGTGGACCCAGGCCGACGGCGGGGGTAAACACCGAGCGTGCGGGATTTTGCTGTGACGGGGTTCACGGTGGGCAGGGTCGGTGCTACGGTCCACATTGTTTAACAAGAAGCTTGAGCCGCACATGACTGTCCCGACCGGTCGCCCCAGCGCCGTCTGCCCACATCGCCCCGAGCATCGCCTTCAGGTGGTATGGGCACACCATGTCGTCACACCAACAGGTCGACGGGGCGGACGCGTCACCGACATGTCCGGCCGTCAACGAACCCACCCCGTGTGCGCGAACACCGGCTGTCCAACGGGACGTTGGGTGCCAACCCCGAGGAGGGGACGACCGATGAGTCACGACGTGAAGGGCCGGGTGGCGGCTGTGGCGCTCGCGCTGCTGATGACGGCCGCCGCGGGCGGCTGCGGGACGACGGCGAAGAGCGCCGAACTCCCCTCGTCGAGGGCCGCCTTGGTGAAGCAGGCCACACAGGAGGGCGAGGTCGAGTGGGCCTCCTGGAACCCGGAAGCGCAGATGCAGCCCGCCATCGAGCTGTTCGAGGAGAAGTACCCCGGCATCAAGGTCAAGTACACCAACGTCAAGGCACCGGACCAGGTGAGCCGGATCAGACTGGAACAGGCCGCCAAGAAGGTGTCGATCGACGTGGGCAATGCCGGCGGACTCACCATGAGCCCCGCGGTCGATCTGGCCGGTGACGTCGACTGGACGAAGTACGGCATCGCCCAGGAGAACGTCTTCGCCAAGAACTTCGTCTACGTCTGGGCCACACCCAAGGTCTGGGCGTACAACACCGACAAGGTGAAACCCGCCGACGTACCGCGGAGTTGGGACGACCTGCTCGACTCCCGGTGGTCGGGAGGCGAGATCTCCGCGGAGTCCCGGGCGTCGTTCATGTCCGTCTGGGACCTCGACGATTCGATGGGGGAGAAGAGGGCACTGGCCTGGGCCAAGAAGTTCGGTGCCCTGAAACCGCACTACTCACCGAATGTCACCCAGGCCGAGGCGCCGATCGAGACCGGTGAGGTGAGCATCGGGACCAGCCTGGCCAGCCTGGTGCTGGCCGCGCAGGACAAGGGCGCGCCGGTCGCCGTCGCACCCGTCTCGCCGACCAGCGCCAGCGAGTCGTACCTCTACGTCCCGAAGGGCGCCCCGCACCCGGCCGCCGGAGCGCTCCTCACCACGTTCCTGTCGTCGGACGCGGCCCAGAAACTGCTCGCGAAGAGCTACAACTCCCGGATCCCGGTGAACACCGACTGCTCGAATTCGCGCGACACCGCCGTTCTTCAAGCGATGTGCAAGGCGGGCTTGAAGTGGTACGGCACCACGACCCTCCAGAAGTACAACACGCTCTCCGAGTTCTATCCGAAGGTCGAGAAGGAATTCGGGACAGATGTCGGCTAGGTGCATGTTCACGTCCAGAATCGGAGGTCCGCGATGGCCCTGAAAACCGAAGAAGTACCCGATACACCGCTTGCGGAAGCTCCGACGGGCCACGAGGTCCGTCCCGAATCACGAGCTTCGAAGGTGTCGTCGGCGGCGGGGATGGTGCTGAACCTGGCCATGGTCGTCCTGGTGGGATATCTCGTCCTCTTCCCCCTCGCGATCCTGATCTACAGCAGCCTGAAGCCGTCCACCACCGATCTCCCCTTCCAGGTTCCCGGCTTCTCGTTCGAGAATTTCGCAGACGTCTTCGAGTCCAGCCGGCTGGGGTCGGTGACGCTCAACACCGTCATCTACGTCGTCGGTTCGCTCATCATCGCCATGGTGATCAGCATCGCGCTCGCCTATCTCTTCGAGCGGACCGACATACCGGGGCGCCGCTTCCTGAGCCCGCTGGCGCTGGCGCCGATGGCGGTTCCGGTCACGGTGATGGCGATCGCGTGGGCATTGGTGGCCAACCCGGCCAATGGCCCGCTGGCCATCATCATCCACAAGCTCATCGGCGTACAGATCGACATCTATTCCATACCGGGAATGATTCTGGTGATGGGCATCTTCGGCGTGCCCAGTATGTATCTGATGATCGCCCCCGCCCTCGCGCGCCTCAACCCCGAACTGGAGGAGGCAGCGGCCGCGGTGGGAGCGCCGCTGTGGCGCCGGCTGCGCCTCATCGTGCTGCCGCTCGTCACGCCCGCCGTGTCGGCATCCGGGATCCTGCTCATCGTGGTGGCCCTGGAGGGCTTCGCCATTCCCGCGCTCCTCGGACTGCCGGACAAAATCTTCGTTTTCAGCAGCCTCATCCAGTACTCGCTGCAACCGCCGGGTGGAATTCCCAACTATGGTCAGGCCTGTACGTACGGCGTTCTCATCCTCGCCGTGTCCCTCGTGCTGCTCTTCGTGTACCGGCGGCGCGTTCGCGACACGAACCGCTTCCGGGTCGTGGTCGGCAAGGGATACCGGCAGACCCGAACCAGCCTCGGCCGCTGGCGGATTCCGATGTTCATCGTCGTCTGCGTCTACATGTTCATCGGCATCGTGCTGCCCATTCTGGCCCTGCTGTGGACGAGTTTCTCGCCGTACACCCGCCCCATGAGCTGGTCCGGGTTCGAGTCGATGACGTTCGCGAACTACAGCAGCCTGCTCGACATTCCTGATATCGGACACATTCTGCTGAATACGGCAGAGGTGGTGCTGGTCACCGCGACGGTGACCACGGCGATGTCGGTATGGATCGCCGTCGCGGCATCGCGACGCCAATTCCCGGGCAGTACGCTCCTGTTCGAAACGCAGTTCGCGGTATTCGGGATTCCCAGCGTCGTCCTCGGCGCCGCCGTCCTGTTCCTCTATCTGTTCGTTCCCATACCGATCTACGGCACCGTATGGATCATTGTCGTGGCGCTGGTGACACGATTCCTTCCGCGGGGATCGCGCATGGTGCAAACGGCACTGGTGCAGTTGGACGACGGGCTCATCGAAGCCGCCCGCGTCACCGGCGCGAGCCCCTTCACCGTGACGCGGACGGTGCTGCTCCCTCTCCTGCGACCCACTCTGTGGAAGTGCTGGCTGTGGGTCTTCGCCCACGCGCTGGGAGAGCTGCCGATCGCCCTGCTGTTGACCAGTTCGGGCAACCGCACCCTGGTGATCGTCCTGTGGGACACCTTCACCTCCAGCGTCGACAACCCGACGGCGAGCGCCCTGGCCGTGGTGCTCGTGGTGATCTCGACCGCTGCGGTGTGGCTGGTCAACAGGCACAGCACCGCGAAGGAGGCATGACAGAGATGGTGGAAAAGATGAACAACGACCCCGTGAACTCGATCATCATCACGGAACTGCGCAAGTCCTACGACCGGGCGTCCGGCGGCGAGACCACCTATGCGGTTGACGGTGTCTCCTTCGACGTGCCGAAGGGCAAGTTCGTCACCCTGCTCGGGCCGAGTGGCTGCGGAAAGACCACGACACTCCGGTGCGTCGCGGGACTCGAGCAGGCCACCGGCGGCCGCATCGAGATGGGCGGGCAGGTCGTCTTCGACGAGTCGCAGAAGCGCAACGTCCGCCCCGAGGACCGGCCGATCGCGATGGTGCCCCAGTCCTACGGCATCTGGCCGCACATGACCGTCCTCGACAACGCGGCCTTCCCGATGCGACACGGACGCAACCGCCGCCGGGGCCAGGACATCCGCCAGCGGGCCATGGACATGCTCGAACAGGTGGGCCTCGCCCCCATGGCGGACCGGTGGGCGACCCAGCTGAGCGGTGGCCAGCAGCAGCGTCTCGCCTTCGCCCGCGCCCTGCTCTGTGACCCCGAGGTACTCCTCCTCGACGAGCCGCTGTCGAACCTCGACGCGAAGCTGCGCTCCAAGCTCCGCCAGGAACTCCGCTCCTTCCAGGAGCAGTTCGGGGTCACCGCGTTGTACGTCACCCATGACCAGGGCGAGGCCCTGGCGCTCTCCGACACCGTCGTCGTGATGAACGGCGGGCACGTCGAGCAGATCGACCGGCCGGAACGGCTCTACGACCATCCCCGTTCGTCCTTCGTCGCCGACTTCATCGGCAGCGCGAACCTGCTGCCCGTGCAGGACGTCTCGTCGCGTGCCGACGGCGGTGTGATCGCCAAGACCGAGGTCGGCCCGGTGCTGTGCCTCCGCCAGTCCGGCGAAGGCGACCGTCGCACCGGCAGCGGCGGCTTCGTGTGTGTGCGCCCTGAGGACATCCAGGTACGCACCACCACTCGGGGAGAGCCGCAGACACTCGCGGACGACGAGTTCCTCGCCGCCGTGGAGTCCTCGGAGTTCCTCGGGGACCGGCTCGAACTCGTCATCCGTACGGACGACGTATCGCTCAGGGTCTCCGCCAGGGCCGGTCTCGGCTGCCGGCCCGGCGACGACGTGGTGGTGCGGTTCGATCCGGCTACGACGAGCTATCTGGCCAGTTGAGGCCGAGTGCCGGGGCACCAGGGCACCGGGCATCGATCCTCCGCCCGCTGCCCGGCCGGTGCGGTCAGCGGGCGGTCGACGTCGCGATCTGCAGCTGCAGGGCATGCCGAGCGGCCGAGAGGTGGTGCCGCATGGCCGCCGCGGCACCCTCCGGATTGCGGGTGACGACGGTGGCGAGAATCGCCTCGTGCTCCCTCACCGAGTCGGTGCGCGGGTGCTTGCGATCCGCGTCGCGGTACTGCTGCATGACGAGCGGGTAGAGCAGACTGTCGACGAACCGGGCGAGCGTGGCCTGCCGCGCCGCCTGCCGGATCTGCTCGTGGAACTGGCGGTTGAGCTTCCAGTACTCCTCGCGCCCGCCCGGCACCTGGTGCTCCCACATCTGCTTGCAGGTCTCGGTCATGGCGGCGATGTCGGCGTCGGTGGCACGCTCGGCGGCACTCGCCGCCAACGCGGACTCCAGCACCTCACGGGTCTCCAGGATCTCGAGCGCCTCCTCCACGGAGAACGAGCGGGTGCGCGCGCTGCGGTGCGCCTCGGCGGTGACGTACCCCTCCTGCGCGAGCCGCGCGAGCACCGAACGCAGCGTTCCGCGTGAGACGCCGAGACGCGTGGTGAGGTCCGACTCGGTGAGCCTGGAGTCCGGCGCGTAGTGGCCGGACAGGAGCAGCGCACGCAGGTCGTTGTACGCCTGCAGCGTCCTGCTGGCACCCGAATCCGGACCGCCTTCGTTGCTCGGGTCCGTACCCGCAGCTGGTGCCATGGTGTTGTCCTCCAGTGTGGCCTGCTCCCAGGCGTACGCGTTGTCTCCGACGGAACGCTTCGGTTTTGTGGCCGGCTGCGCGCCCCAACGGAAGTTGTACTACAGCACTGAGTGGTCGGTCGAACGCTCGACTGGATACGAGCCACAAGCCTTCCCCGTTCCCCTCCCCGCAGGCCACGCCCTCCAAGCTCAAGTCCGGATTATTGTTGCACAATCAGGCCGCGCCCCTCGCCCTCGCCTCCTGGGTGCGCTACCCGTCGCCGTCGCGGCCTTCGGCGGCCTGGGTGATGACGGCGGACACAATGGTGGGACGCGAGACGTAGACCGCGTGGCTGCCCGGAGTTTCCGAGACCGTGGCACCGGTGCGTTCCGCCATGGCGCGCTGAGCGGGCGGCGGGATCATGCGATCGTCGGTGGCGACCAGGTACCAGGAGGGCTTGCTGCGCCAGGCCGGTTCGGAGACCGCGCCACCGAGTGCGTCGAGGCCCCACGGCACCTGGGAGTCGGCCAGGAACGCGGCCTGCGCCTCGGGCAGGTCGGCGGCGAACGACGCGGCGAACTTGTCCCGGTCCAGGAACAGGAACCCGTCCCTGGGCGGCAGGATCGGTGGCACCGGAGCGCCGGGCGGAGGGTCGTCGATCAGGGTGTTGACCGACTCGCCCTTGTCCGGGGCGAACGCGGTGACGTAGACGAGCGCGGCGACGTTCGGATGGTTCCCGGCCTCGGTGATGACGGCGCCACCGTAGGAGTGGCCGACCAGGACGGCCGGTCCGTCGAGGGAATCGAGGACCCGGTGGGTGGCGGCCACGTCGCCGGCCAGCGACAGGGTCGGATTCTGCACGACGGCCACCCGGTAGCCGTCGCCGGTGAGTTGCTGATGGACACCCTGCCAGCCCGATCCGTCCACAAACCCACCGTGCACCAGCACGACGTTCCTGATGTTTGCCACGGATTACCCCCTGCGGGCGAGGGGCAGGCCCCTCGCCTGCCCGATGCCCTCCAGTGAAGCCGTAGGACATCGGGCGGGCCAGGGTCAAAAGTGCGCAGAAGCGCTACGCACGACTACCCGAGACGTGTCCACCCGGCGGCCCGTCGGACTCGACGGCACTCGGCTGCCGCTCGGCCTCGAGCAGGCGGGCCCGGCGCGTACGCGGGCCGAAGATCGCCAGGACGACGGCGCCGACCATCCACGTACCGGCGATGAAGTAGAAGACGCTCTGGTAGCCGTGGCTGGTGTAGAGCGCCGCCACGATCAGCGGGCCCGCCGCGTTCGACAGGCGGCCGAGGCCGTAGGAGACGCTGGTGCCGAGGGAGCGGCCGCGGGTGTCGAAGAGTTCGGGGGAGTAGGCGTAGGCCAGGGCCGTGTAGCCGCGCTCGAAGAAGTTCACCAGGAAGCCGAACACCACGATGAACACGGGGCTGAACGTGAGCCCGTAGAGCAGGCCGCACACCGCGATGACGGCGCCGAACACCGTCAGCGACCACTTGCGCTCGAACCGGTCGGTGACCATGGACGCCAGATACGAGCCGAGCGGGGCGCCCACCGTGGTGAGAGCCACGTAGAAGACGGAGCTCTCGATGCTGAAGCCCTCCTTGGCCAGCAGGGTCGGGGCCCAGCTCGAGTAGCCGAAGAAGCCGATGGTCTGGGTCACCCACAGGACCGTGAGCAGCAGCGTCGGGTACAGGTACTTCTTCTGCAGGAGCAGCTTCAACGGGGCCCTGGTCGTGGGGACTTCGGCGACCGGCGGCGCCGGCTCGGGCAGCGGGCCCTTCTCCGCGGCGACATGTGACTCGATCTCGCGCAGCACCTGGTCGGCGGCGGCATGGTCGCCCCGGCTCTCCAGCCAGCGCGGCGACTCCTTGAGGTGCCGGGTGAACAGGACGAGCAGGATGCCCAGCGAACCCCACAGGTACACGAGACGCCACGACCAGTCGCTGAGCGGGACGACGGCGCTGGCGATGAGGTTGGTGACCGGGGTGCCGCAGATGCCGATGACGATGGCGTACGCCTGGTACTTGCCGCGCACGGCCGCCGGATACATCTCGTTGACGTAGACGACGGCCACCACGGTCATCGCCGACAGACCGGCCGAGGTGAGCACACGGAACACACCGAGCGACAGCAGGTCCCAGGCGAACACCGAGGCGAAGGAGAAGAAGGCGAAGAAGAACGTCGTCCACAACAGTGTCCGCTTGCGCCCCCAGCGGTCGGCGACGGCCCCGGCGACGATCGAGCCGATGAACATGCCGACGAACGACAGTGAGGTCACGTACGCGACCTGATTGACGCTGACACCCCACACGTCGATCAGTTTCGGGGCGGTGGTGGCGAAGCTGTTGATGTCCGCGAACTCGAAGAAGTACGCGAACGAGACGGCCAGCAGGGTGAGTTTGTGGAACCGGGCGACCGGGAGCCTGTCCAGCCTGTTCAGAGCGTTGGAGGGTTGCATGGTGACGCCTTTGTCAGGTGAGGGGGATGGAGGGTGGGCGGTGCTCAGACGTCCTCGCCGGGCCAGTACAGCCGCATCGGATTGGCTACGAGGAGCTGGTGCCGCCGCGCGTCGGTGACCGCCACCCGAGACACGTAGTCGACCAGGAGTCCGTCGTCGGGCATGTGGTCGGTGAGGTTGGGGTGCGGCCAGTCGGTGCCCCACAGCACGCGGTCGGGGAACTCCTCGACGACACGGCGGCCGAAGGGGACGACGTCGTCGTACGCGTGCCGCTCGCCGTCGAGGGCGGGCGGGCCGGTGACGGTGAGGCGCTCGGGGCAGGACACCTTCACCCACACGTCGTGGGTGTCGACGAAGCGCAGGAATCGCGTGAACTCGGGGCCGTCCACGGGCTTGGTGACATCCGGCCGGCCCATGTGGTCGATGACCAGCGGCGTGGGCAACGAGCCGAAGAACTCCTCCAGTTCGGGAAGATCCGCACTCTCGAAGTACAGGACGATGTGCCAGCCGAGCGGGGCGATCTTGTCCGCGATCGCGCGCAGGGCGTCCTTGGGCGAGGTGTCGACCAGGCGGCGCACGAAGTTGAAGCGCACACCGCGCACGCCCGCCGCGTCGAGCTCGCGCAGCTCGGACTCGGTGATGTCGGGCCGCACGGTGGCGATGCCGCGCGCCCGGCCGTCGGAGGCGCGGACGGCGTCGACCATGGCGGAGTTGTCGGCGCCGTGGCAGGTGGCCTGCACGATCACATTGCGGGAGACGCCCAAGTGGTCCCGCAGCGCGAAGAGTTCGTCCTTGCCGCCGTCGCAGGGCGTGTACTTGCGCTCGGGCGCGAAGGGGAACTCGGCCTGCGGGCCGAAGACATGGCAGTGGGTGTCGACGGTCCCGGCGGGCAGCCGGAGCGTCGGCCGGGACGGGCCCTGGTACCAGTCGAGCCATCCGGGGGTCTTGGGGGAAAGGGTGTGCACAGCTCTGCTCTCCGTACGAGGGTGTTACGTGGTGTGTCCGGGGTGGCGGTGACTCAGCGGCCCTGGCGCTTGAGGAGCGCGTCCAGGCGGGGGTACACGCTGCGGGCGTTGTGCTCCTGGATCGCCGCGAGGTCGTCGGCGGGCAGCGTGGCCGCCTCGGCGTAGCGACGTGTGTCGTCGAAGTGGTGTCCCGTGCACGGATCGATGTCGCGGACGGCGCCGATCATCTCCGAGGCGAACAGGATGTTCTTGGCCGGCATGACATCGAAGAGCAGGTCGGAGCCCGGCTGGTGGTACACGCAGGTGTCGAAGAAGACATTGCCGAGGACGTGCTCCTCCAGCGGCGGCTTGCCGAGCGCCATCGCCAGACCGCGGAAGCGGCCCCAGTGGTACGGCACCGCCCCGCCACCGTGCGGGATGATCAGGCGCAGGGCGGGGAAGTCGGCGAACAGGTCACCCTGCACCAGCTGCATGAACGCCGTGGTGTCGGCGTTGAGGTAGTGCGCGCCGGTGGTGTGGAAGGCCGGGTTGACACTCGTACTGACGTGGACCATCGCCGGGATGTCGTACTCGACCATCTTCTCGTACACGGGGTACCAGGAGCGGTCGGTGAGCGGCGGTGCGGTCCAGTGGCCGCCGGACGGATCGGGGTTGAGGTTCAGGGCGACCGCGCCGAACTCCTCGACGCAGCGGGTGAGTTCGGGGACGCAGGTGGCCGGGTCGACTCCGGGGGACTGGGGGAGCATGGCGGCGGGGGCGAAGCGCTCCGGGTACAACTGGCTGACCCGGTAGCAGAGTTCGTTGCAGATCGACGCCCAGGCCGACGACGTCTCGAAGTCACCGACGTGATGGGCCATGAACGAGGCGCGCGGCGAGAAGACCGTCAGGTCGATGCCGCGCTCGTCCATCAGCCGCAGCTGGTTCGGCTCGATGCTCTCGCGCAGCTCGTCGTCGCTGATCCGCAGGTCGGCGCGGGCGGGTGCGGCGGTGCCCGCGTCGAGCGCGGCGATCTGCCGTGTGCGCCAGTCCTGGAGCGCCGCGGGCGCCGTCGTGTAGTGACCGTGGCAATCGATGATCATGTGGTGCCTTTCGGGGTCGGACATGTGTCGTCCTCAACCCGGGCACCCTCATCCACGGCGCGAGACACCACGAGAGACCCGCACACGGACCTAACCGTCCCTTAACATTCCGGCCCCCGACCGCCCGCGTGACCAGCCTGTGCTTGAAGAACACCAAGGCACGTGGACTACATTCGGCAGCGGCGGTCGGCACACGGACACCGCTGACAGGAGGCGGACGACGTGCAGATTCTGCTCGCCGAGGACGACGACGGCGTAGCCGCGGCGCTGATGGAGGTGCTGTACGACCACGAGCACGTCACCCGCAGGGTCACCCACGGTCGTGATGTGCTCACCTACCACCGCAGCGCCGATCTGCTCCTGCTCGACCTGGGCCTGCCCGACATCGACGGCCTCGACGTGCTGCGCTCCCTGCGGGCCGTGAGTGACATGTCGGTGGTGGTGCTCACCGCCCGGGGCGATGAGCGCTCGGTGGTCCGGGGGCTGCGGCTCGGCGCCGACGACTACCTGGTCAAGCCGGTACGCCTGGCAGAGCTGCTCGCCCGCATCGAGGCCGTCACCCGGCGGACCGCGGCCAAGCGCGACCCGGCCGCACCTATCGTGCGCGTCGCGGATGTCGAGATCGACCTCGATGCCCGGCATGTCATGGCCGACGGCACCGCGATCGAGCTGACCGCCAAGGAGTTCGACATCCTCGCCGTGCTCGCCGCGCGAGCAGGCCGAGCCGTCGGCCGCGAGCAGATCATGGACGAGGTGTGGGGCAACGCGAGCCACGGCACCTCGCGCTCCCTCGACGTCCACGTCACCCAGCTCCGTGCCAAGCTCGACCGTCCCGAGCTGCTCACGACGATCCGGGGCTTCGGCTACCGCCTCGGCGACACGCGGAGCTGAGGGGACACACGTGCGCAACCGGGTCCAGGCGGCGTTGCTCGCCTTCGTCGTCCTCACGGTGGCCGCGTTCGCGATCCCGCTCCTGGCGTACACCGCCTCCGACCGCACCCAGGAACTCGTCCTCGCCCGCAGCTCCGACCTCGACCGGTTCGCCTCACTGATGGACCGGGCCGCGACCAGCGGAGACACCTCCGCGGTCATCGCCGAGGCCCGGCGCTACACCGCTCTGTACGGGGAGGCCATCGTGGTCACCGACGCCCGCCGCGAACCCGTGGTGGAGACCGGCGGCATGCACGCCGCCGACGACACGGTCGACGGCCTGATCGACGCGGCCCTGCGCAACCAGACCACCCACCCCACGGCCTCGCTCCTGCCCTGGTCGGGCGGACACCGGATGTTCGCCGAACCGGCGGGCACCGGGACCCAGGTCTCCGGCGCCGTCGTCCTGCGGGCCTCCGTGGACACCGCGGCCCGGGACATCATGTGGCGCTGGACCGCCGTCCTCGCCGCGGCGGGTCTCGTCGCCGTGGCGTGCGCGATGCTCGCCCGCGCGGTCACCGGCTGGGTGGTGCGCCCGCTGCGCCGCCTCGACCGGGCCGTCGGCCAGCTCGCCGCGGGGCTGCCCCCGGAACACACCCGCGCCACCGGCCCGCCCGAACTGCGGCAACTCGCCACCGGGTTCAACCGCATGGCCGCGACGGTCACCGTCGCCCTGGAACAACAGCGCCAACTCGTCGCCGACACCTCCCACCAGATGCGCAACCCCATGGCGGCGCTCCGCCTGCGCGTCGACGCCCTGCACACCCACCTCCCCGACAGGGCGGAGCGCACGTACACGGGCGTCACGACCGAACTGGACCGCCTGGAAACCCTGCTCGACGACATGCTGGCCCTCGCCACCGCCGAACACCGGGCCGGTGAACTGGCCATGACCGACGACCCGCACGCCCACTGCGACGCGGCCACCGTCACGGCCGAGCAGTACCGCCGCTGGGAGCCGGTCGCCCGCCGCGCGGGCGTGCACCTGACCACACGGCCCGCCGCCCCCGTCGCGGCGGCCTGCACCGAACACGAACTCGTCCAGATCAGCGACATCCTCCTCGACAACGCCATCAAATACGCGGGCGCGAACGCGCGGATCACGCTGGAGTGCGCGGCCGAGGGCCCCTGGGCGGTCCTCACGGTCACGGACGACGGCCCCGGCCTGGCCACGGACGAGATCACCCGCGCCACGGAACGGTTCTGGCGCGCGGGTCGGCAGAGCGGGACGACAGGAACCGGCCTCGGCCTCGCCATCGCCCAGCAGATCCTCACCGGACGCGGCGGCCACCTGGAACTGGATGCAGCGACCCCGCACGGACTCCGAACCCGCGCCGTGCTCCCACGCGCCGACACCGAGGACGGAGGCGTCTCGTGAACCGCCGCACCGCGCTGCACTTCGCCTTCGCCGCTGTGGCCATGGCGACCTTCGTCGGCGCCGCTCGACCCGGTCGCGGAGGTGTCTCGTGAACAGCCGCAACGCGTCGCGCTCCGCCCTTGGCGCTGTGGCCATGGTGGCCTTCGTGGGCTCCGTCCGGCCGCGTCGCGGAGGCGTCTCGTGAACCGCCGCACCGCGCTGCGCTCCGCTCTGGGTGCCGCGGCCGCCGTGGCCCTCGGCGGCGCCGTCGCGAGCGATGCCACACGCCCGCGCGGCGAGCCCAGCGGCGTGCTGCGGCTGGCAACCGGCGAACCCACCGCGTTCTACGAGGCCTTCGGGCGCCTGCTTGCCGCCGAACTCACCGCGGTGCACCCCGGGTTGCGCGGCCAGGTCAGGACGACCGCGGGCAGCATCGACAACATCGAGCTGCTGCGCGACCGCAAGGCCGACCTCGCCCTCGTCCTCACCGCCACCGCACGGGACGCCGCGGGCACCGGCCTCTTTCCGCGCCCCGTGCCGCTGCGCGCCATCGGCCGGGTCTACGAGACGTACCTCCAGTTCGCCGTACGCGCGGACTCGACCGTGCGCACGGTCGCCGATCTGGCCGGTCATACCGTTTCCCTCGGCGCGGAGGGCTCGGGAGCGGCGGTGTTCGGCGCACGCCTCCTGCACGCCGCAGGGCTCGCGGCCGGCGCGGATGTGCCGGTGCGTCATCTGCCGCTAAACGACGCGGCGGAGGCGACACGCACCGGCGCCGTCGAGGGCCTGCTCGTCGCGGGCGGCGTCCCCCTGCCCACCCTCCAGAACCTCGACGAACGCACCGGCCTGCGCTTCCTCCCGCTGGCCGAACTCCTGCCCCGGCTCGGCAACCGGGACCAACGGGCCGGCGCGGGCCTGGAGCAGGTGACACTGCCCCAGGGCGCCTACCGCAACGCGGCCGGCGTGGCCACCATCGGCGTCTCCAACCTCCTGGTGTGCCGCCCGGACCTCGACGACGAGACGGCGGCCACCCTCACCCGCCTCCTCGTCCGCCGCGCCACATCCCTCGCCCCCGACAACGCGGTGGGCACGCAGTTCCTCGACGTCCGCTCACTGATCGGAACGGGCAGCATCCCACTGCACCCAGGGGCCGCGGAGGCCTACCGGGCACTGCACGGCTGAGCGGAGTGTTAAGGTGAAAAACGCTAGATGGATGCGCAAAAAACTCGCTCATGAATGGTGTTTCTGAGCGGCGCCCCGTGCGGTGTTGGTTCCTATTCGAGGAACGCCAGTGCTTCCTTCGTCCTCTTGAACGAAGGCAGAGAACTGTGCCAGACCCGTATCGTGTGATCATTATTGGCGCCGGCCTTGGCGGCCTCGCGCTCGCCCACGGCCTGCGCTCGCAAGGCATGGATGTCGCCGTCTACGAACGCGATGACCACCCGGGCGCCCGCCCGCAGGGATACCGCATCCAACTCGACGAGCCCGGCCTGACCGGGCTGCAACGCTGCCTGCCCGCACCGCTGTTCCAGCTCTGCCTGGCAACCGCGGCCGCACCGCCGGCGCGGGTGTCGGTCCGCACCCGTCGCTTGGACGTCCTCGCGGACAAGGCGGCACACGACGCTTCCGGCGCGCGGCCCGCGCAGGGCCCGCGTGCGTTCAACCGCCCGACCCTGCGCCAGATCATGCTCTCCGGTCTGCGTGACCACGTGCACTACGGGGCGCGTTTGACCGGTTACCGGCACGAGACATCAGGAACGGTCACGGCACGCTTCGCCGACGGCCGTACGGTGGGCGCCGACCTTCTGGTCGGAGCGGACGGTGTCAACTCGGCAGTGCGCCGAACGCTGTTGCCCGACGCCGGGGTCGAGGATGCCGGCCTGCGGCTGATCTACGGCAAGATCCCGCTCGAAGGAAGAGGCCGCGCGGGCGTCCCGAGCTGGGTCTTCGACAGCATTTTCACCGTGGTCACCGGCGGCCCGGGCCACCCGCACCTTGGCCTGGGCCCGGTGGAGCTCGGCAGCCGGCCCGAACAGGCCGGACTGGCCCATGTCCCGCCTGCGGCACTCTCCCCGGTCGGCGACTACGTCGCCTGCATGGTCGGCGGCCCCGTCGATCACTCGGCGATGCCGTCCTTCGCGGAACTGCGCGAACTCGCCCCGGCGAGCCTGCGCGCCGTCGCCCTTGAAGTGCTGGGCAGCGACTGGCACGAGGACGTCCACCGGCTGCTGGAACTGTGGGACGCCGACTCCCTGTTCCCGCTGCGGATCTCCACCGCCGCCACCGAGCCCGTCTGGGAGTCAGGCCCGGTCACGCTGATCGGGGACGCGATCCACGCGATGAGCCCCGTCCTGGCGATGGGTGCCAACACCGCCATCCGTGACGCCAGTGAACTCACTCGTGCTCTGTCCGAAGCGGCCGGCACGGGCGAGCCGCCGACGGAAGCGGTCCGCGCGTACGAGAACCGCATGACGGACTACGCCTTCTCGATCGTGGCCAACTCCCGGCAGACGGGCCAGCAGCGCGTCGGGCAGCGGTGACCCAGTGTGTCAGCGGCACTCACCGGCCGCTGACACACTCCTCGATCACCGACACGACCTGATCCGTCGCGGGCGAAGTCCGCTGTGTACGGCGGGCGAGGAGCAGATCGACCAACTCCGGTTCCGCGAGCGGCACATACGTGACCCCGTCGAGGTTGAGGCTGCGCACCGACTGCGGAACGAGAGCCACGCCGTGCCCGGCCGCCACGAAGACGACCAGCGTCGCCGTCTCGCCGACCTCGGTGAGTGAGTGGGGCCGGAATCCCGCCCCCTCGCACGCGGACAGCACCCGGTCGTACATCGAGGACCGGGACCGCGAGGGATGGACGACGAACGGCTCGTCGGCCAGTGCCGCCAGCTCGACGCTCGCGCTGCCCGCCAGCGGGTGGTGCGAGGGCAGCACCGCCACCAGCGGCTCGGACCGCAGCGGTGTGACGAGCAGGTCCGTGTCCGCGGCGGCGCCGCGGACGACCGCGAGATCGTAGGTGCCGGAGCGCACGCCCTCGACCAGTTCTGGGGTGAGGAGTTCGCCGCGCAGGTCAAGGGTGATGTCGGGCAGCCGGGCCCGCACGGTCCGTGCGACCCGGGGGAGCACGTCGTACGTGGCTGTGCCGATGAAGCCCACCGACACCCGGCCCGCGTGACCGGTTGCCAGCTCCCGCATGTGGACGCGGGCCCGCTCCTCCTCCGTCAGCAAGGCGCGGGCGTAGTGGGTGAGTTGGCGGCCCGCTTCGGTGGGTTCGACGCGGCGCGTGGAGCGGTGGAACAGGGTGACTCCCAGCTCCCGTTCCAGCTGTTTGATCTGCTGCGAGAGTGCGGGCTGTGCCACGTGCAGACGGGCCGCCGCGCGGCCGAAGTGGCATTCCTCGGTGAGGGCGAGGAAGGACCGGAGCTGACGGAGTTCCATGGCCCCAGCCTATCCGACTCATAAAGCCATCTTATTAATCCATGTCGATTAGGTCTTGGACGTGATGAACCTGGTGGTTCTACGGTGAGGAGCGTGACTGACAGTTATCTGTACGCAGCGACACGCACGCCCTTCGGACGGTTCTCGGGAGGCCTCGCGGACGTCCGCCCGGACGACCTCGCCGCCCGCGCCGTCACCGGGACACTCGCCAAGACCCCCGACCTCGACCCGGCCGAGATCGGCGACGTCGTCTGGGGCAACGCCAACGGCGCCGGTGAGGACAATCGCAACGTCGGCAGGATGGCGGTCCTTCTGGCCGGGCTGCCGACGTCGGTGCCCGCCACGACGGTCAACCGGCTGTGCGGCTCCTCCCTGGACGCCGCGATCATCGCCTCCCGCGCCATCGAGACCGGCGACGCGGACATCGTGCTCACCGGCGGCGTCGAGTCCATGACCCGCGCGCCCTGGGTGCTGCCCAAGCCGACGCGCGCCTTCCCCGCCGGGGACGCCACCGCCGTGTCCACGACGCTCGGCTGGCGCCTGGTCAACGAGCGCATGCCCAAGGAGTGGACCGTCTCGCTCGGCGAGGCCAACGAGCAGCTCGCCGACCGCTTCGACGTCCCGCGCGAGCGCCAGGACGCCTTCGCCGCCCGCTCCCACAATCTCGCCGACGACGCCTGGAACGCGGGCTTCTACGACGACCTGGTCGTGCCGGTCACCGTCGATGCCAAGGGCGCCACGTTGGCGCGGGACGAGGGCATCCGCCCCGGGTCCACGCCGGAGAAGCTGGCCGGGCTCAAGCCCGTCTTCCGGCCCGACGGTGTCATCACGGCGGGCAACGCCTCCCCGTTGAGCGACGGCGCCTCCGCCGTCCTGCTCGGCTCGGGTGCCGCCGCCGCACGTATCGGCGTCGACCCCGTGGCCCGTATCGCCGGACGTGGTGTGTCCGCGCTCGACCCGCAGATGTTCGGCTACGCCCCCGTGGAGGCGGCGAACCGGGCGCTGAAGGCGGCAGGCATCACCTGGTCCGACGTCGCCGCCGTCGAGCTCAACGAGGCGTTCGCCGTGCAGTCGTTGGCCTGCGTGGATGCCTGGGAGGTGGACCCGGACATCGTCAACGCCAAGGGCGGGGCGATCGCCCTCGGCCATCCGCTCGGTGCGTCCGGCGGCCGGCTGCTCGGCACCCTCGCCCACCGGCTGCGCGAGTCCGGCGAACGCTGGGGTGTCGCGGCCATCTGCATCGGAGTGGGCCAGGCGCTCGCCGTGGTCCTGGAGAACGTGACGGGAGACCAGTCATGACGACACGTATCTGCGCCGACGTCGACGAGGCGGTGGCCGGGATCGAGGACGGCGCCACCGTGCTCGTCGGCGGATTCGGCATGGCCGGCATGCCGGTCGACCTGATCGACGCGCTCATCCGCCAGGGCGGCACCGACCTCACGGTGGTGTCCAACAACGCCGGCAACGGTGACACGGGACTCGCCGCGCTCCTGGCCAAGGGGCGGGTCCGCAAGGTGATCTGCTCGTTCCCGCGGCAGAAGGACTCGTGGGTCTTCGACGACCTCTACCGCGCGGGCCGCATCGAGCTTGAGGTCGTGCCGCAGGGCAACCTCGCCGAACGCATGCGGGCCGCCGGCGCGGGCATCGGCGCGTTCTACTGCCCGACCGGCGTGGGCACGCTGCTCGCCGAGGGCAAGGAGACCCGCGAGATCGACGGCCGTACCTACGTTCTCGAGTACCCCATCAAGGGCGACGTCGCGTTGATCGGCGCCCACCGCGCCGACCGCATGGGCAACCTCGTCTACCGCAAGACCGCGCGCAACTTCGGCCCGGTCATGGCGACGGCGGCGACCACCGTGATCGCGCAGGTCCGCGAGATCGTCGAGACCGGCACGCTCGATCCGGAGACCGTCGTGACCCCGAGCATCTATGTCGACCGAGTGGTGCAGGAGGCGGCCCGCGCATGACATTCACGAACACAGCCCCGTCCGTGACCGGACAGGGCCCACTGAGCAAGCACGAGATCGCCGCCCTCATCGCACGCGACATCCCGCAAGGCGCCTTCGTCAACCTGGGCATCGGCCAGCCGACCCTCGTCGCAGACCACCTGCCGGCCGACTCGGGCGTGGTGCTCCACACCGAGAACGGCATGCTCAACATGGGTCCCGCCGCCCAGGGCGACGAGATCGACGCCGACTTGACGAACGCGGGCAAGATCCCGGTCACCGAGCTGCCCGGAACCGCGTACTTCCACCACGCCGACTCCTTCGCCATGATGCGCGGCGGGCACCTGGACACATGTGTGCTCGGCGCGTTCCAGGTCTCGGCCCGCGGCGACCTGGCCAACTGGCACACGGGCGCCCCGGATGCCATCCCCGCCGTCGGCGGCGCGATGGACCTGGCGATCGGGGCCAAGCAGGTCTTCGTGATGATGACCCTCTTCACCAAGGACGGCACACCCAAGCTGGTCCCCGACTGCACCTACCCGCTCACCGGCCTCGGCTGCGTCGACCGTGTCTACACCGACCTGGCGGTCTTCGACATCACCGCGGAGGGCGTGCGGGTCACGCAGACCTTCGGCATCACGCTCGATGAGTTGGCAGCGCGCATGGACGTGCCGCTGATCGCATCCGGGCAGTGACGGGCATTCAGCAGCACGGATGACGGGACCGTCTCACCACCAAGTGGTGAGACGGTCCCGTCATGTCCGGTGGGTGTCACCCCGCATTGTCCCGCCTGAACTCCTCCTCGAACTGCTCCAGCGTCTTGCCCCGGGTCTCCGGGACCGAGGTGACGATGAAGATGCACGCGAGGACGCCGAGCGCGGCGAAGACGAAGAAGGTCGGCGCGATCCCGAGCGAGGAGACCAACGGCGGGAAGCCGAAGGCGACTGAGGCATTGGTGAGCCACAGGACGAAGACGCAGACACCCATCGCGAAGCTGCGGATCTTGAGGGGGAAGATCTCGGCGAGGATGAGCCAGCCCAGCGGCCCGAGGGTGGCCTGCATGGAGAACACGAAACAGACCACGAACGCCATGATCAGGTACGGCTTGAAGGCGGCACTGTCCGGGATGAGCAGCGCCGAGGCTCCGATGAGCACGTGGAAGGTCACGATCAAGGTGTAGCCGCCGAGCAGCATGGTGCGCCGGTCGACCCGGTTGATCAGCATGATCCCGACGGCGATCCCCAGGACGCTGGCCAGGCCGTTGAAGGTGTTCGCGAGGATCGCGCCGTTCGCGGAGAACCCGGAGTCCTCGAGGAGTTGCGTGCCGTAGTACATGATCGCGTTGATGCCGGTGATCTGCTGGCAGATCCCCACGCCGATGCCGACGAGGACGAGGCGGCGGATCCACGGCACGGCGAGGTCGGCCCAGCCGCCGGTTCTCGACGCGTTGTCCTCGTCGGAGAGTTGATGGACCTCGGCCATCTCCGCCTCGGCCCGCTCAGGGCCGCGGACCTGCTTCAGCACGTTCAGGGCGGCCTCGTCCTGGCCCTGGGCGCTGAGCCAGCGCGGACTCTCCGGCACGCGCAGCATGCCGAAGAAGAGCGCGAAGGCCGGCAGGACGGAGACGATGAGCATGAACCGCCAGATGCCGTCGTGCTCGCCCCAGATGCTGAAGATGAACGCGTTGATGACGAACGCCGCGAACTGACCGGAGACGATCATGACTTCGTTGCGGGTGACCAGCGAGCCACGCTTCTCGTACGGCGAGATCTCGGCGAGGTAGACCGGGACGGCGACCGAGCAGCCCCCGACGGCGAGACCGAGGACGAAGCGGAAGAGCGTGAGCACCTGCCAGTCGGGGGACAGGAAGCAGCCGAGCGTCCCGCAGGCGAACACCGTGGACAGGATCAGGATCGTGCGCCGGCGCCCGAACCGGTCGCAGAGGCGGCCTCCGACGACCGCCCCGAATGCCGCGCCGAAGACGAGGGCGCTGACCACGAGGCCCTCGCTGAACGCGGTGAGTCCCAGGTCGTGTTCCATCGGTTTGAGGGCGCCGTTGACCACGCCGGTGTCGTATCCGAAGAGCAGGCCACCGAACGTCGCCACGACGGCTATCAGGCCGAGACGCTTGGAGTGCGGCCCCGGCGTGTCCGGAGGAAGGGCCGGCCGGGTTGTCGCCGTTGTCACCTCGGTAGTTGCGGACGGTGCACCGCGGCTCATGGGTGATGTCCTCTCGGTGTGGCGTCGGCGGTTACGCGGACGCGAGCACGATGTCGAAGCGGGCGCGCGCCCAGGTGCGGTGGCCGAGTTCACGTCCGTCGGGCGTCGGGGCGTCGGCGGGCTGCTGGACGAAGTCCTTGATCAGGGAGTCCTTGACACCGAAGACGGTGTCGGACGCGAGGAGTTCGTCGCCCCGGACGAAGATGTGTGTCACCAGGGTCCGCAGTTGCGGGGCGGTCACCATGAAGTGCAGGTGCGAGGCGCGCATGGGGGAGCGCCCGGTGGCCGCGAGCATCCTGCCCACAGGTCCGTCATGGGGGATCGGGTACGGCGTCGGGGTGAGGCCCCAGAACCGGAAGCCGCCCTCCTCGTCGCTGAACAGGTGCGCCCTGCCGCTGACACGGTCGTCGGTGTACTGGACGTCGTAGAAGCCGTCCTCGTCGGCTTCCCACACCTCGATGCGCGCGTTCGGGACGGGGTTGCCCTCGGTGTCCCGCACCGTGCCCTCGACCCAGCAGGGCTGCCCGACGGCGCTGCCGGAGAGGTCGCCGCCCTGCTCGATGCGGGGCGCGTCGTCGACGAAGAACGGGCCGAAGACGGTGGCCTCGGTGGTGTCCCCGCGCGCTTCGTTGTTGACGTTGACGGTCTGCATCGACGCGCCGAGAACGTCGGAGAGCAGGATGAACTCCTGTCGGCGGTCGTCGGTGATGTGACCGACCTCGGTGAGGAACTCGATCGCCTTGTTCCACTCCTCCTCCGTCAGGCGCACCTCGCGGACGAACGCGTGGAGGTGACGGACGAGTGCCTGCATGACCTGCCCGAGACGAGGGTCCTGGCAGTCGTCGAACGACTGGAGGACGGTCTCGACGAGGCGTTCCTCCACGGCCTGTTGGGCCTTGGAGACGTCGTGCGGTCCAGTGGCCGGGACGGTGTCGGCGTTGAGGCTGCGATCAGGCATGGGTCTCCTCGGTTACGTGTGCCGGTGTCTTGGATACGGGACGGTGGTGCCGTCAGGCCGAGCCGGGTTCCGTGCTCGGCTGCTCTCCCGCCCAGGCCGCGCGGAGCAGGCCGCTCACGGCTTCGTGGGTGATGGTGCGGGGGTTTCCGTACGAGCGGCTGGTGACCTCGTCGGCGATGCGGCCGATGTCGGACTCCCGCATGCCGAGTTCGGCGAGGGAGCGCGGCGCGTTCAGCTCTCCGGCGAGGTGCCAGAGGCGCTGCGCGGGGCCGCCTTCGCCGGGCAACACCCGGGTCAGTGCCGCCACCGCGTCGGGCGTGGCCGGTTCGTTGAAGGCGAGGGCGTGCGGGAGCACCACCGTGTGGGTCTGCGCGTGCGGCAGGTTCAGGGTGCCGCCCAGGGCGTGGCACAGCTTGTGGTGCAGGGACATCGTCGTCGCGCCCAGACAGGCACCGCACAGCCACGAGCCGTACAGCGCCTCGGAGCGCGCGGCGGCGTCCGCCGCGTCGGCGACGATGCCGGGCAGCGCCGAGCTCAGGGCGCGGACGCCTTCCTGAGCCATCAGGGAGATGATGGGTGTCGCGTCGGGCGCGTACAGTGCCTCGACCGCATGCGCGATCGCATTGAATCCGCTGGTCACCGACATCGAAACCGGCAGCGACACGGTGAGTTCGGGATCGTAGACGACGCTGCGGGGCAGCACGCGCGCATCCCGCCCGGTCTCCTTGCGGCCGTCGGTGGTGAGGCCCCAGACCGGTGTCATCTCGGAACCGGAGTACGTGGTGGGTACGGCCACCACCGGCAGGCCGTGCTTGAGCGCGATCGCCTTGCCGAGGCCGATCGCCGAGCCGCCGCCCACCGTCACGCACCCGTCGGCGCCGACATCGGCGGCCCGCGCACTGGCACGCTCGGCCACCTCGGCCGGTACGTGCATCACGGCATCCGCCAGTACGCCTACGCAGCGCTTCCCCAGGGCGCCCGCCACCAACTCCGCTGTCTCCTCCTGCCCTGGCGAGCACAGGACCAGGACGCGTCCGAGCCCGATCTGGTCCAGCTCGTCGGGCAGGGCCGACAGCGACTTCGCCCCGAATCGGACGCGCATGGGCAGGGCTTCGTGGACGAAAGATTGGATCATCGGCGTCGTCTCCTCGATGGAGACTTCCTCCTCGGGCGTGATGATGCGGCTGTGCGACGGGTCCGTGTGATGTGCGACGGAGCGGCCCGCGGCGCGATCCGGTGCCATACAGTGGACGCGATGTTCGCACAGTGATGTGATGTCGCGCCAGAGGTTACGCTCGCAATATTCGGACAGCGTGACCACTCCGTGAGAACGCAGGGATGAGGCAGGGATTGAGTGCCATTCAGTTGTTGAAGAAGGCGGCCCAGATCGTCGACGAACTGGCTCGACTCGGCCCCTCGACTCCGTCGGAGCTGGCCAAGGCGGTCGCCGAACCCCGCCCGACCGTCTACCGGGTGGCCGCCGCCCTCGAACGCACGCAGTTGGTGCGCCCGGCGGGTGAGGGACGCCTCGAGCTGGGAACCGGAGTGCTGCGCCTGGGTGATGCGGTCGTCGACGCCTACGTCGATCGCGTCGAGCTGCGCAAGCAGTTGCGCTGGGCGCAGGGGCAACTCGGCATGAATGTGTCCTTCCGTGTCCTCCAAGAAGACGGGGCGCTGTGCCTGGATCAGGTGGACGGATCCGACGTGGACATGCTGGTGCTCGCACCGGGCAGAACGCTTCCCCTCCATGCGGGAGCGGCCTCCCAGGCCCTTCTTGCCTTCTCGCCGCCCGAGTTCCGCAGCCGGGTGCTCGCACGCGCGCCGTACGAGCCCCTCACCCCGGCGACGCCGGTGACGGCAGCCGATCTCCGGCGCAGACTCGAAGAGACCGCCGACCGTGGGTGGAGCGTCGAGGACGGTGAGGCGATCGAGGGCGTCGCCTCCGTCGGCGCCCCCGTACGGGACCGGGACGGGGCCGTCGTGGGGGTCATCTGCGTAGCGGGCCTCAGGGAGCGCGTCCTCGCGCAGGAGACCGCCGCGGGCGAGACCGTCCTGGCGGCGGCGCGGGCGATCGAGGCGTCCCTGGACCAGCCCCGCTCCGGCGGCCCCGGTGGGCCGGCGGCACGTTCGCCCGTCGTGCCGGACGATCAGGCGGGGACGCGCTCCCCGGCCGTGATCGCCAAGGCCGGCGCGCTCATGGAGGTGTTGGCCGACGAAGGTGTCGCCACCTCGGCCCGTCTCACCGAGCGGCTCGAAGAGCCGGTCAGCTCGGTCTACCGCATGCTCGGCACCCTGGCCGAGGCCGGCTGGGTGGAGCAGATCGGGCCGCGCGGCGCCTATCGCGTGGGCAGCAAGATGCTGCGCCTGTCCGGTGAACTCACCCGCCGCCTGGACATCCGCAGGGCGGCGATGCCGGTCCTGGACGCCATCCACCGCGCAACCGGTGAGACGACCTTCCTGACCATCCGCCGTGGCACGCGGGCCGTGTGCATCGAGCGGGTCGACGGCGTACGCGTCAACAGCCGGGTGCTGCAACTGGGGCAGTCGCTGCCGCTCCATGTGGGGGCGGCCCCCCGCGCGTTGCTCGCCTTCGAGGAACGCGCCGCGTGGGACGAGTACGCCGCGATCGCCACTAACTCCGGAGACCCGTGGCGCGACCTCCGGTCCCGTCCCGAGCTCTACGCGGACCTGGAGCGGATCCGCGAGAAGGGTCATGTCGTCAGCGACAACAACGTGACCCCTGGGATCGCCGCGATCGGCGCACCCATCTTCAATCATCGCGGCGAGGTCGCGGCCTCGTTGTCGGTCAGTGGGCTGCGCGAAGGCATCCTGGCCGCCCCGGCAGGGGAGCCGTCCGTCGTGGACCTGGTCCGCGGTGGGGCGCAGGAGCTCTCCCGGTACCTCGGCGCCCCGTCGCCCGCCGACGGTGACGACGCGTCAAGCGGCGCCCGTCCGAGGTGATGGAACCCACAGCAAACTCTGTCTTGTGGACGCCCTGTCCAGTGTGTGACAGTGGCGGCTCCCGGAGGCAACAACCTCGGATCTCACACCAGTTCGCGCTCTCGCCCCGAGCGGGCCGGCGACTTGGAACGACAGGAGAGCAACCTTGGAACCGATCATTGTGGGGCTCCTGGGCATCACCCACCCGCACGCGTCGGCGCGGGTCCGCGCCCTGCGCGCGATCGAGGGCGTGGAGGTCGTCGCGGCCGCCGACGACGACCCCCGACTCACGTACTTCGCCGAAAAGTACGGACTCGAAGCGCGCACCATCGACGGTGTGCTTCAGGACGAGCGCATCAACGCCGTCATGGTCCACTCCAAGAGCCGCGACATGGTTCCGCACGCCCTGAAGGCGCTGGACGCGGGCAAGTCCGTGGTCGTCGAGAAGCCCGGCGGCGGCACGGCAGAAGACCTGCTGCGCCTGCGCCGGGCCGAGGCGGAGGCCAAGCCCGGCCAGGTCGTGCAGGTCGGCTACAACGTGCGTCTGGCCCAATCCGTGAGCCGCGCGAAGGAGTTGATCGAGCAGGGCCTGATCGGTGAGGTCGTCACCGTCTCCGCCCGGGGCGCCGCCCTGGTCGGCGAGCACGAGACGCAGCACCTCAACCAGCCGGCCGACATGGGCGGCGTCCTGTGGATCCTCGGCTGCCACATGCTCGACTCCCTGGTGCGCATGTTCGGCGCCCCCGAGTCGATCAACGCCCGCGTGCGCAAGTCGCCCAAGCTCTCCGGCGGGTCGAGCCGCGAGGACTCCGCCGCGGTGCTCCTCAACTACCCCGACAAGTCCATGACGTTCAACTTCGACGGCCACGACCACCTCGAGTGGTTCGAGAGCTCCCGCATCAGCGTCTACGGCACCCGCGGCATGATCGAACTCGGCATCCTCCCGCAGAAGTTGCGCGTCTACGTCGACGAGGACCGCGGCGGATACCCGGCCGGCTGGACCGAGTGGACCCAGAGCCACTTCACCCCGCCCTTCGCCCGCACCGAGGCGAACAAGTTCTCCGAGCTCCCCGAGCTCGAGAACATCAGCAACTTCCACCCCGAGATGCGCGGTTGGGTCGACAGCATCCGCACCGGTGCCCCCGTCGTCGCCCCCGTGTCGGACGCCCTGACCGTGGCCCGCATCGTCGACGCCTGCTACCGCTCCGAGAAGGAACGCGGCGCCTCGGTCGACGTGGAGGCCGGCGCATGAGCGGGCCCGCCCGGGTGATACCCGGTCTGATCGCCACCTGTTGGACCAGCGCGGGCGACGTCGCGCCGATGCTGGACGACGAGCGCAGCCCGGTCCCGCTGGACGAGCGCATCGCCGCCGTCGCGCGCACCGGCTGGGCAGGCATCGGCCTGGTCCACGCCGACCTGGTCGAGGCGCGGGACACCATCGGCTACGCCGAACTGTCCCGGAGGATCCGCGAGGCCGGCATCGGCATCGTAGAGGTCGAGTTCCTCGACAACTGGTGGACCACCGGAGCCGAGCGCGCCGCCGCGGACGTCGTCCGCGCCGACCTCTTCGAAGCCGCCACCGCACTCGGCGCCCACCACATCAAGGCCGGAGCGGGACTGGCGGAGAACCCGCTGCCTCTCGCCCATCTGGCCGACGCCTTCGCCGACTTGGCGGACGAGGCCGCCGCATCGGGCATCCACCTAGCGCTGGAAGCGACACCCTTCTCGCACCTGAGGACCACCCGGGAAGCGGTCGAGGTGGTCACCAAGTCCGACAGCCCATCGGCGGGTCTGCTGATCGACGTGTGGCACACCTACAAGGGCCGCCTCGCCAACGACGATGTGTGGAACGTCGTGCCCATGGAGCGGGTCACCGCGGTCGAGATCAACGACGGAGTCGCCGGGATCCGGGACACCGTCGCCGGCATGGTCGACGACAGCAGCAACCACCGCAAGTACTGCGGCGAAGGCGCCTTCGACACCCCCACGTTCGTCCAGCGGACCATCGACGCCGGATACCGCGGCGCCTGGGGCGTCGAGATCATCTCGGCCGAGCACCGGGGCCTGCCGATGGCCGAGGGCCTGAAGCGCGCCTACGACACCGCGGTGAGCTGCTTCCCGAGCAGCCACCGGGCCGGCTGAGCACTCCCGGTCGAACCCACACCGCCATGACACCCGCACCGTCATGTTCTGAAAGGAACCACCATGTCTGAACGCCGCCTGCGCCTGGCGCTGTTCGGTTCCGGTCGCATCGGCCAGGTGCACGCCCGCAGCGTGGCCGCCCACCCGGACATCGACCTCGCCGTGATCGCGGACCCCTTCATCGAGGGTGCCCGCCGCCTGGCCGCCGAGACCGGCACCAAGGCCGTCGCGGACCCCGAGGAGGTGTTCGCCGAGGCCGACCTCGACGGGGTCGTCATCGCCTCGCCCACCAGCACCCACGTCGACCTGATGGCCCGGTCGAGGGCGCACGGTCTCGCGGTCCTCTGCGAGAAGCCCATCGACCTCGACATCGGGACCGTCCTGGAGTGCCGCGACAAGCTCGGTGACACCACCGCGCCCATCATGCTCGGCTTCAACCGGCGCTTCGACCCGAACTTCGCCGCGGTACGCGATCGCGTCGCCACGGGAGAGATCGGCACGCTCGAGCAGCTGACCATCATCAGCCGCGACCCGGCTCCGGCCCCGGTGGACTACATCGCCGGATCCGGCGGCATCTTCCGCGACATGACGATCCACGACCTGGACATGGCGCGGTTCTTCGTGCCCGACATCATCGAGGTCACCGCCGTCGGCAGCAACGTCTTCAGCGAAGACATCAAGAAGTACGACGACTACGACTCCGTCGTCGTCACCCTGCGCGGCCGCGGCGGCGAACTCATCACCATCACCAACTCCCGGCACTGCGCCTACGGTTACGACCAGCGGCTCGAGGCCTTCGGCTCCACCGGCATGCTCTCGGCCGGCAACGTCACCAAGACCACGGTGCGCAAGTTCGGCAGCGAGGGGACCGAAGGGGCAGGTCCCTGCCTCCCCTTCTTCCTCGAGCGCTACGCCGAGGCCTACCGCGCCGAACTCGACGCGTTCGCGCGTGCCATCCGCACTGGAGCGCCCTGCTCCCCGGGTTTCGACGACGGCGTCACCGCGCTCGTCCTCGCGAACGCGGCGGAGGAGTCCGCCCGCACCGGCCGGACGGTCACCGTGTGATCCGGCGGGGCTGAGGGACCGCGGTCCCTCAGCCCCG